>JBAQXA010000131.1:0-1545 GCA_049299195.1 Nocardioides sp. | reverse complement strand
CGAGAAGCGCGTCGGCAACGCATTCACCGCCGGCTTCGACGCCAACACCCACCGCCTCCACCCCGTCGACGCCGACCGGCTCCTCGCTGAGTGGCTCGAGCACTCCGGGCGCGTCGGCTCCGGACTTAGCCTCACCCCCGGGCAGTTGCACCTGTACCGACAGATGACCACCGGCCGCGACCTCATCGGCACCGTGGTGGGGTCCGCCGGCAGCGGCAAGACGACCGCGATGGACGCCGTCTCCTACGCCCTCGGGCGTCGCGGCATGACCGTCTACGGAGTGTCCACAGCAGCGATCGCCACCCAAGGGCTCAAGGACGCCGCCCACATCGACGGCAGCACTGTCGCCCGACTCCTGGCCCGCATCGACTACGCCACCGACGACCACCACCCCGCCCGACTGCGCATCGCTGAGCTCGAAAGCAGCGGACTTCGACGCGACCACGAGCGGGCGGTGGCCATCCGGGCGGCGTTCGAACTCCCCCGCATCCACCACCTCATCGTCGATGAGGCCTCCATGCTCGCCGCACCGGAGCAGGCGCGGATCCTCGACTGGGCCATCGCCGAGAACGTGTCCGTCACCCTGGTCGGAGACCGCAAGCAACTCCAAGCCATCGGCCCGAGCTCCCTGTTCGGGTGGATGCGAGAGACCCGCGGCGGCGCGGAACTCACTGAGAACATGCGCCAGAAGACCGCCATCGGCCGCGAGTGCGCAGCCCTCCTGCGCGACGGAAACGCCCATGACGCCCTGCAGATCCTCGCCGGCGCCGGACAGTTCCAGGTCGCCAGAAGCGAAGTCGATAAGAACCGGCTCCTCATCGACTCCTGGCTGACCCACGCCGCCGCGTTCGACAATCCTGGTGACCGGATGCGCCTGACCGGACTCGAGGCCGCACGCAACGATCAGGTCGACGTCCTCAACCACCTCGCCCGCCACTGGGCACGCGAGCAGGGCTGGCTCGCCGGCCCTGACGTGGCGTACAAGCACGCTGGCAACGAGCGCACCTACGCCATCGGCGACCATATTCAGATCACCCGAAACATCAAGAGGCACGGTCAGCAACGCAACCTCAACAACGGCACCCGCGCCCTCGTGACCGCCACCAAGGACGACGGCGTGCACCTGACCTACTGGGACACCGACGGCCAGCATGAGGATCGGCTCACGGTCGATCAGGCCGTCACCCACAGCCGACACGGCTACGCCACCACCACCCACAAACTCCAAGGCCAGACCGTCAAATCCCTGTCGATCGACCTCGGCGCCGACCGCGACCTGTCCAGCGCCTATGTCGCGTTCACCCGCAGCCAGGACGAGTCCTTCGCTGTCGTCAATGTGTGCGACATCGCCGACGGCGCGCAACTCGAGACACTCTTGAAGCTCGACCATGAGGCACGTCGAGACGCGGTGCTCGCAATCATGGCGGCCCGGATGCAGGCCGCCGGCTTCCTCGAGCAGCGCACAGCGCACGAGGTGGTGGGCGCGACGTTGCCGCTTGTTGCCGCCACTCAGCGACCGACTCGGTACGGAATTGTGTGACAGTC
>JBAQXA010000130.1:0-8012 GCA_049299195.1 Nocardioides sp. | reverse complement strand
TGAGGGGATAGAGCAGGTCCACGATGAGTGAGGCGAACAGGTAGAAGAGCAGGAGGAAGACCGAGACGCCGACCACCACCGGACCCTGTTGCGCGCCGATGGCGGTCGACAGCGTCCCGCCCAGCCCCGGCAGGTTGAAGATTGTCTCGATGATGACCGAGCCGCCGAGCAGGCTGGCCACGCTCAGCCCCAGGTAGGTGACGACGGGGAGCAGGGCGTTGCGCAACGCGTGGCGCCACACCACGCGTGCCGGCGACGCCCCCTTGGCGCGAGCAGTGACGATATAGCCCGATCGCATGACGTCGACCAAGCTCGTCCGGGTCAGCCGGGCAAGCGGCGATGCCGTCTCCAGCGCCAGCACGAGCGCGGGCATGATGAACGCCATGGGATAACCCATCCTCGTTCCCGCGATGGGCAGCCAGCCGAGTTTGATGCCGATGACGTATTGCGCGAAGTAGGCGATGAGGAAGCCGGGAACCGCGAGAAAGAAGATCGTGAAGACGAGGTTGAGCTTGTCGGGAAAACCGTCCTTGCGAAGCGCTGCCCACGCGCCCAAGACCACCCCGATGACGAGTTTCATGACGAATGCCGTGAGCGCCAACGCCACCGTGTAAGGCAGGGCAGTGGCGATCAGGTCTGCGACGGAGTTGTTGTTGAAGTCGCGGCCGAAGTCCCCGTGGAGGACATTGCCCAGATACTTCAAGTACTGCACCAGGAACGGGTCGTCCAGGTTGTACTGCGCGCGGATGGACTGGATGCTCGAAGACGAGAGCCGCTTGTCCCCGGCGAGCCGTAGGACAGGGTCGCCTGGCACCAAGAACACGAGCAGGTAGACCAGGAAAGTGGACCCCAAGAGGGTCGGGATCATGAGCGCGATCCGTCGAGCGGTGTACCTCAGCATCAGCGGGTCCTCTCCGCCGCAACCACAGGGTGTGAGACCGCTTCGTCCCGCAGGCCATGGGGAGGTGCATCGCTGGCGCTGGCCAAGCAACGTGCCACATTTCCCCCTTCCTCAACCGGTTTCGCAACCATCTCCATAAGGTCTGGGCAGGCAACCATCGTCGTTTCCACGCTGGCAACCATCCGTCCATGATGTGAGACAGATCACGCGGAGGTCGCTGCCGAGACGGGCGCTTGACGCGGGGGGCGTGGCCGCTTAGGTTTCACAATCACTTACTAAACTGATTGCCCGAGCAGTGCCCGACGGCAGTGCTCCAGGGGCGGTTCTCCTGGGCAGTGCCCGACAGCAGTGCAGGGACCGAGCGAGCGGGTGGGCAGTGACCGAAATCCAGCACGGCCACGAGACGCAGGCTCTGTGTCTCGCGGCCGTACGCGACCATGGGCCGTCGCTCTTGAGTGAGCTGGCCGCGCTCACCGGCCTGTCGCGACCCACGGTTACCTCGGTGCTGTCCGGTTTCGCAGACTCCGGTCTGGTGGCTCTCGAAACCGACGCGGCACCCGCCGGAGCGCGGGGCGGACGTCCGGCGCGCCGCTACACCTTCCAGCCGCACGGCGGGCTGGTCCTCGGGATCGACATCTCCACCGCCGAGGCGACGGTGATCGTGGCGGACCTCGCGGGGGAGATCGTTGCCGTCTCATCCGACGGGTTCCTCTCGCCGGACGACTCGCACCCCAGCCTGGACCGTGTCGTCATTGCGGTGGAAAAGACCCTCGCCGGTGCCGGAAGGTATCTCGATGAGGTGCGGGCGGTCGGCCTGAGCGTCGCCGGCCTGGTCGACACCCACGGCGTCCTCTTGGGATCCCCGATCATCGGGGAGTGGGAGAACGTCGCCGTGGGCGACAGGCTTGCCGAACTGCTCGGCGTTCCCGTCGTCATGGATAACGACCTCGTGCTAGCCGCCACGGCGGAGGCCGCATTTGGCGGTCTGGCGCAGGCAAACGTCGGGCTCTACGCGCTGACGTGGCATGAGGTCTCGGCGCGGATCACGATTAAGGGATCGGTGCTGCGCGGTCATCACCATCGCGCGGGCGAGGTCGGTCTCTTGCGCACCTTCCGAGACATCCCGAGCCCCGGTGGCGCGCTCGTGCCGGCGATGCACGGGGTGGCCCAGCAACTGCAGCGGCTCCGCGACGATGCGGCCGATCCCGAAGGGCTCGCGGCGGCGCACCAGCTCACCGCGTCGATGACCCCAGGCATCGCCGCGCTGCTGCTCGCGGTGGATCCGGACCTGGTCATCCTCGGTGGCCCGCTCGCTGCGTTTGCCGATGTCATCGCGCCGATGCTGTCTGACTCCGTGCGTGACTTTGCGAGCGGGTCGTTTCCGCTCGACGCGACCTTCACGGGCGGCGATTTCGGCCCACTCGCCGCATCATTGGGGGCGCTCTACAGCGCCTTTAGTCGATTCGCCGAGGAGATCTACTCCGTTGCCGAAGTCGCTCCCCCGCCTCGCCTTGGTCTGATCCGCTCGCCTTAGCAGCGCGCGGAGCGGCCGCGCGCGACTGCTGCCCTGTCCCTCGACATCAACCGAACGACATCAACCGGACGACATCAACCGAAAGGCGGAGGCCCTCGCAATGGACCGCTTGCCCCGCATCGTCATCACAGTCCTGGCGCTGGCCCTTGGCCTGATCGTCGCGCCGCAGGTGGCACAGAGAGCGCGAGACGCCTTCGGCTCGCACACCTCCAAGGACGGCTCGGACGCACCCAAGGTGGACCGCCCGGGGAGCTCCACCACCACCAGCAACAACAACGAGTACGTCGAGTACGACTCCACCACCCAGCAGTGGGGGTCGCTGATCTCGACCTGGACTGTGCCGCCGAAGCCGACGGTCAACAATGGGCAGTTCATCGCCCTGTGGCCCGCCATCGACGGCTCGATGAGCGTCATGCAGCCGGTGCTCGCCTGGCAGTCTTCGGATGAGGAGTGGATCATCGCTAGCTGGAACTGCTGCCGTAGGCAGCCTTACAGCAGCACCGCGATCAAGGTGAGCGTCGGCGACGCCATCATGGGGACGATCACTCCCCAGTGCGCGCTGGGCGCGATTGATTGCACGGACTGGACGATCACCACGACGAATGTCACCACCGGACAGTCCACGACGCTGAAGACCACCATGGCCAAGCAGGCGATCGACACCCTCTTGCCCGCATTCCTCGAAACCCAGACGCAAACCTCCTGCGTCGACCTCCCCGCGAACACGGGCGTCACCTTCATCACCCACGCCTTCGACAACCACCAAAACCAGATCAACCCGGCGTGGTACACGGCCCAGGACGCCAACGACGGCTCCGGCCCCGTCGCAGGTCTCGACTGCGGCTGGAGCCAGGCAGTGTCGGGATCGCAGTTCACTTTGGGCTACGACGCGGGGTCGGCGGCAGTGCCGAACTTCCTGTTGACGGGGTCTCCGGCGAAGCTGTCGCTCACGCGAGGGTCGAGCGTTCGTTTTCCGGTGGACTTGGTGGCGCAGCATGGGTTCTCGGGCAGTGCCACGCTGGGCACCTATGGACTCCCCGCCGGCGTGACCGCCACCTTCAGCACGAATCCGCTCACGACCCGCAGCACCGTCACGCTGACTGCGTCGTCTTCAGCCACCACTGGCACCGCCTACATTGCCGTCAAGGGCGCCTCCGGCAGCAAGCACGCTGCGGAGCCGCTGATGCTGACGGTCAAGTAACTCCGCTGATCCGCGGCTCACCCTCAGCACATGCAGGGGCTTTAGCCGAGCGCGGCGGAGACGACGTCGCGGGCCTCGGCCTGCACCCGGGCGAGGTGGTCGGGGCCGAGGAACGACTCGGCATAGATCTTGTAGACGTCCTCGGTGCCCGACGGCCGGGCGGCAAACCAGGCGTTGGCCGTAGTGACCTTGAGCCCGCCGATCGCGGCTCCGTTGCCCGGTGCGGCGACGAGGCGGTCGACGATCTCCTCCCCGGACAGGGTGGTCGCGGTGACATCGGCGGGAGCGAGCGCGGCCAGCCGGGCCTTCTGCTCGCGGGTGGCTGGGGCGTCCACGCGGGCATAGGCCGGGTCGCCGTGCGCGGCGACCAGCGCGGCATACCGCTGCGAGGGTGAGGTGCCGGTGGCGGCGAGGATCTCCGAGGCAAGCAAGCACAAGATGATGCCGTCCTTGTCGGTGGTCCACGTCGAGCCGTCGCGGCGCAGGAACGACGCGCCTGCCGACTCCTCGCCGCCGAAGCCGAACGAGCCGTCGATGAGCCCCGGCACGAACCACTTGAAGCCGACCGGCACCTCCACCATTGGCTTGCCGAGCGCCGCCGCGACCCGGTCGATCATCGAGGACGAGACCAGCGTCTTGCCGATCCGGGCCGTCGCCGGCCAGTCGGGCCGCGCCCCGCCGAAGAGGTAGTCGATCGCCACGGCGAGGAAGTGGTTGGGGTTCATCAGGCCCGCATCGGGGGTGACGATGCCGTGCCGATCGGCGTCGGCGTCGTTGCCGGTCGCGATGTCATAGCCAGCGCGCTGGGCGATGAGCGAGGCCATGGCTGAGGGGGAGGAGCAGTCCATCCGGATCTTCTCGTCCCAGTCCAGGGTCATGAAGCGCCAGGTCGGATCGACGAGCGGGTTGACGACGGTTAGGTCGAGCCTGTGCCGCTCGGCGATCGCGCCCCAATAGTCGACCGATGCGCCCCCGAGCGGGTCGGCGCCGATCCGCACGCCGGCTTGGCGGATCAGGTCGAGATCGATCACCGATCCCAGGTCGTCGACATACGTCCCCAGGAAGTCGTATGCCGTCGCGGCCGCCCGCGCGCGGGCGAAGGGCACCCGGCGTACCCCGGCCAGGCCAGCCGCGATGAGTTCGTTGGCTCGGGCCGCGATCACCTTGGTCGCGTCGGTGTCGGCGGGTCCGCCGTGGGGCGGGTTGTATTTGAAACCGCCATCGGCCGGGGGGTTGTGGGAGGGCGTGACCACGATGCCGTCGGCCAGACCGGACCCGGTCGTGCGCCCCGCGTTGGCGCGGATGATCGCGTGCGAGACCGCCGGAGTTGGGGTGAACCGGTCGGCGGCGTCGACCAGGACCGTGACGTCATTGGCGGCCAACACCTCCAGCGCCGAGGCCCAGGCGGGCTCGGAGAGCGCATGGGTGTCGCGGCCGATAAACAACGGGCCGTCGAAGCCTTGCGCCTTCCGGTAGTCGCAGATTGCCTGGGTGGTCGCCCAGATGTGGGTCTGGTTGAAGGAGGTCTTGAGCGACGAGCCGCGGTGCCCCGAGGTCCCGAAGGCGACCTGCTGATCGACGTTTTCCGGGTCCGGCTCGCCGGTGTAGTAGGCGGTGACGAGGTGCGCGACGTCGACCAGGTCGGCGGCTTGAGCGAGCTGTCCAGCGCGGGATTGGGCCATGGCTCCATCATGGCCCAATCCCTGCCGCGGGCACCCAGTCGGTCCGGCGCGAAGCGGTGCTGGCCCCTTCACTGGGCCCTTCAGTGGGCCCTTTAGTGGGCCACCTGGCGGTGGGCCCGGTTGGCGCGCCACTTCAGCGTGGTGTGGGCCATCAGCCAGGTGTGGCTGACGTGCCACAGCCACTCCAGCGGCCCGCGCCGGAAGTGCCGCTGCCACAGCGTGGCGAAGGCGATCAGGATGGCCGAGACGAGCACCCACGCGGCCAGGTCGCTCCAGATCCCGAGCCCGAAGGGGGCCAGCTTGTCGGCCAGGCCCAGGCCCCAGTTGTAGAACAGGATCGAGGCGATCAGGTTCTGCGCGACGTAGCAGCTCAGCGCCATCTTGCCCACGCGGGAGAGGGCGCCGCCGACGAGTCCGGTCGAGCGCGACGAGCCGTCGCGAGCCGGGCGGGCGTAGAAGTGCGCGACCAGGGCGAGGATGCCGATCGAGACGAAGGCCGAGGTCAGGTAGCGGTTGTACATGCTCGTGTACTCCGAGAACCACAGGCGGGTGACCCAGTCCAGCGGCAGCCCGATCCCGAAGGAGAGACCCATGATCCACAGCCGCAACCGGCGGCCGGCCGGCGCGAAGAGCCCGGCGCGGTAAAGGAACGCGCCGACCAGGAACAGGCCCATGCCCATGGTGAACATGATCGGGATCTCGCCGCGCCCACCCCAGAAGTTGAGCACCCGATCGTGAACCATCGACCAGTAGGAATCGGTGTGGGGCGCCCAGTCGGAGGCCATGTCTGCTGCGGAGCCCACCAACTCATCGGTGGAGAGGCCGGTCGCCTGAGCGACCTGATCGAGCTGGGCCGGGGTGAGGGTCAGCGGATCCTTTTCGAGCAGCGCCGCGATCTCCGGGTCGGGGTTGAGGGCGTTGCTGCCGCTGAAGATGCCGGAGAAGTAGCTGAGGTAGCCGACGTGCGCGGCCAACCCCATGCCGAGGAACCACTTCTGGAAGCGTGGGGTGGTCGTCAGCACGGCGCACATCACCAGGCCAGTCAGCGCATAGCCCATCAGCACGTCGTACTCGAAGATGAAGATGTAGTTGAGCAGGCCATCCAGACAGAGCAGTGCTGCCCGCCAGGGATAGCTGCCGAGCCACGGGTCGCCGCGGCGCACGGCCGACTGGCGCTGAATCTCCAGCCCGATGCCAAACATGATGGTCAGCAGGCCGATGTATTTGCCGTCGGTCAGGAGGCCGACCGCGGTGGCCACAAACTGGCTGAACGGGTGGCCGCCGATGCCCTCGGCCCCCTCCCCGCTGGTAGCGACGAAGATGCCGATGTTGGTGGCCAGGGTGCCGAGGATGGCGATGCCGCGGAGGACGTCGAGCGCCGGGATCCGCGACGAGCCGGCAGGCGGGGCCTGATCGGGACCGGCTTCGGGTCCTGCGACCGCAGGCCCAGCGGTCAGCGTTGCTGTCATGAGATGTTCTCCCCCAGGGGTTTTCGGTGGGTCCGGGTGACCCGACTTCAAGCCTGGGTGGCCGCGGCGGGCCGGAGATCAACCGAAGGATTGATTGAGCTCCGCGGGGGTCAACCTTCTGGCTCGTCCTTCTCCGCGAGCGCGAGGACGCCGCAGTCAGGCACCTACACTCAGCAGGTGCGCTGGGCGTTCCCGGTGGCGATCTTCGCCCCCATCCTGCTGATGCAGTACCCCACGGCTGGGGTTGAGCTGACCACCAGCGCGTGGTGGATCGACGCGGGCGTGGGCGCCGTGATGGGGCTGCTGATCCTGCTGCTCTGGTGGGGCGGCGGGCAGCGCTGGGCGCTGTCCGGGGCAGTGGTCGCGCTGGGCGTCGTCGGCACGGTCGCCCTCATCGCCACCCAGGAGCGCCCGTATTGGTGGGGTCTCAACATCGCCTGGATGCTCGCCGTCCTCGGCGCTCTCGCCGCCTCCTGGTCGCCCGCCTGGTCGGGTGGATGGGCCAATCGCCGGGAGCTGGTTTTCGCGTGGCTCACCACCGCGGTCGCGGTGCTCTCGCCGCTGCTGATGGGGTGGCGCGAGGGGGGCTACCTGGTCTCCTTCTTTGGCCTTCTGCCAGGTACGGCGATGGGAATCGGCCTGCTCGTCCGCGCGCAGCGGCTGCACATCGCCGAGCAACGCGTGCTCGTCCGGGAGCGCGAGCGCCGACTCATGGCGGCTGAGTTGCACGACGTGATCGCCCACGAGGTGACCGGCATCGTCGTCCTCGCCCAAGCGGTCGGCCCTGGGCTGGCCGACCCCCAGGCTGCGACCGCGCTGAATCGGATCGAGGAGTCCGGACTGCGAGCGCTCGGGCACATCCGGGCGCTGGTCACGACCCTGCGGGAGGGTGACAAGCGCGGGGCCGCGAGTGGGGGCACGAGCACCGCGCCGCAAGACCTGGCCGTGCCCAAGCTGGGCGGGCTGGCCGAGCTGCGTAGTCTCGTCGAGGAGTTCGAGGAGATGACCTCGGCGCGCGTGCGGATGGTGGGTCTCGACGAGGCGGTCGCGGCCAACCGGGTCCCAGGCCCAGTGGCGGTCGCGGCCCACCGGATCGTCTCGGAGGCCCTCACCAACATCCGCCGCCACGCGGGCACAGCCACCCTGGTGACGGTTTCGGTCGCCACCGCCGAGCAGAGTCTCGCCATCGAGGTGCGCGACGACGGCCGCGGGGGCGGCCTCGGGA
>JBAQXA010000129.1:0-8150 GCA_049299195.1 Nocardioides sp. | reverse complement strand
GGTTCAAACAGCGCGGCAGACGCACCAACGGCGCGGGAGACGGCGCAGGGGCGCGGTGGGGCGGCGCGGGGTGGCTGAGGGTGGGGGGTTAGTGGGGGTGGGGGGTTAGTGGGGGTGGTTGAACATGGAGGTGACGGAGCCGTCCTCGAAGACTTCGCGGATCGCGCGGGAGAGGAGGGGGGCGATCGGCAGCACCGTCATCTTGGGGCACTTTTGGCTCTCGGTGAGCGGCAGCGTGTCGGTCACCACGACCTCGACGACTGGAGCTGCGGCGAGGCGTTCGGGGGCTGAGCCGGAGAGGATCGGGTGGGTCGCCGCGATGATGACGCCGGCCGCGCCGTCGTTGATCAGGGCTTCTGCGGCCTGCACGATCGTGCCGCCGGTGTCGATCATGTCGTCGACCAGCACGCACATCCGGTCCCGAACATCGCCGACCACCCGGTTGGCCACGGTCTCGTTGGGCCGATCGGTGCGCCGCGTCTTGTGAATAAACGCCAGTGGTACGCCGCCCAGTGCCGCCGACCAGCGCTCGGCCACCTTGATCCGGCCCGCGTCGGGTGACACGACGGCGAGCGAGCGATCGCCGTACTTGTCCCGGACGTGGTCGGCCAGGATCGGCAGCGCCATCAGGTGGTCGACCGGGCCGTTGAAGAAGCCCTGGATCTGGTCGGCATGCAGATCGACCGTGATCAGCCGGTCGGCACCAGCGGTCTTAAAGAGGTCAGCCATCAGCCGCGCGGAGATCGGTTCGCGGCCGCGGTGCTTCTTGTCCTGGCGCGCGTAGCCGTAGAAGGGCATGACCACCGTGATCCGCTTGGCGCTCGCGCGCTTGAGCGCGTCGACCATGATCAGGTGCTCCATGATCCACTCGTTGACCGGAGCGGTGTGGCTCTGGATCACGAACGCATCGGAGCCGCGGACGGATTCGTCGAACCGCACGTAGATCTCGGAGTTGGCAAAGCCGTAGGCCGTGGTCGGCACCAAGGTGGTGCCCAACTCCTTGACGACTGCCTCGGCTAGCTGGGGGTGCGCCCGGCCACTGAAGACCATGAGGTGCTTCTTGGTGGTCTTCCTGGTCACGCCCACTGTTGGAACTCCCTGCCGATTGTCGAAGACCTGCGGTGCCGATTCTCACTCAGGCGCGTCGGTGGGCCCAATTCGGTCGGCTCCGGTGGACGGCTCCGAGCGTGGATCGGGCCCAGGGCTCGACTCGGCAGACGCTGCCTCGGCGGCTGCGGCGGCCATCGGTGTGCCTGGGCGCTTGCGTTGGGTCCACCCCGCGACGTGCCGTTGAGGGCCGCCGGAGACGGCCAGCGCACCGGGCGGTATGTCGCGGCGCACGACGGTGCCTGCTCCCGTTGCGGCTCCGTCCCCGATCTCGACCGGTGCGACCAGCGTGTTGTTGGCGCCCGTGCGGACCTGCTTGCCGACCACCGTGCGGTGCTTGGCGACCCCGTCGTAGTTGGCCACGATGTTGCCGGCGCCGATGTTGGTGCCCGCCCCGATCTCGGCGTCTCCGACATAAGACAGGTGCGGCACCTTTGCGCCCTCCCCGAGGGTGGCGTTCTTGAGTTCGACGAAGGCGCCGACCTTGCCGCCCGCGCCGATCACGGAACCGGGGCGGAGATAGGAGAAGGGGCCGACCGAAGCGCCGTCGCCGATGACCGCCAACTCGGCGTGAGTGCGCACCACCCGCGCCGCGGCCCCGACCTCACAGTCCTTGAGCGTGCAGTCTGGGCCGATCACCGCGTCGGTGGCGATCGTGGTGGCGCCCAGAAGTTGAATGCCCGGGAGCAGCGTGCAGTCGGGGGCGAGCGTTACGTCGGCATCGATCCAGGTGGTCGCCGGATCCATCACGGTGACCCCGGCCAGCATCGCCTCTCGCACGATCCGGTCGTTGAGTTTGCGACCCAACGCGGCGAGCTGAGCACGGTCGTTGCATCCCTCGGTCTGGTCGGCGTCAGCGAGGAGGTGGGCCTCAACGGTGCGCCCCTCACCGTGCGCTAGGGCCACGGTGTCGGTCAGATAGAGCTCGCCCTTGGCATTGTCGTCGCGCAATTTGGGCAGCGCGGTGCCGAGGAACTCGGCGTCGAAGGCCAAGATCCCGGAGCTGATCTCGTTGATCGTGCGCTCGACGTCGGTCGCGTCCTTCTCCTCGGTGATCGCCTGCACCAAACCGTCGGGGCCGCGCACGATGCGCCCGTAGCCAAACGGGTCGGGCACCTCGGCGCTGAGCACGCTCACGGCATGTCGGCTCGCGGTGTGGGCGGCGGCGAACTCGCGCAGCGAAGCCCCCTGGAGCAGGGGCGTATCGCCCGTGACCACCAAGACGGTGCCTCGGCCGAGCTCGGCGCCGGCTTCGGCCAGCGCGGAGACGGCGACTTGGACGGCATACCCCGTGCCGTAGGGGACCTTCGGGCCGTCGGGCTGCTGCACCGGCTGGTGGGCGAGGGTGCAGTCGGGGAAGGTGGTGGCGAGGTGGGCGGCGACCTGCTCGCCCTGGGTGCCGACGACCGTGACGACGCGGGCGGGCTCGGCTTGATAGACCGCGTGCAGCACGTGGTCGAGCATCGTGCGGCCGCCGAGACGGTGGAGCACCTTGACTGTCTTGGACTTCATCCGGGTGCCCCCGCCAGCCGCCAGGACGATGACGGTCAGGTCGTGCATGGTGCCCTCCAGCGGCCGTTTAGGGGATGCCGAACGCTCTGGCTCCCCGGGTAGGAGTCGAACCTACGTCGCTTATCCTGATTCAAAGTCAGGCGGGCCCTGCCGGCAGACCAACCGGGGAATGCGGGCTCAAGGTTACTGGCGCAGCGCCGCTGCAGCCGAACCGCCACGGCCCGACTCCCCCGGACGTGCACAGAGACGTGCGACAGATCGGTCGCCCTGGCGACCGATTCGTCGCACGCCCGGAGGGTGGGCGCGACTACGGTGGGTGGGTGGACCTCCATGTCATGCCGCCTGTGCTGCCGATGCTGGCCAAGAGCCTGCCGGGGCTCCCCGATCCGGCGAAGGTGTCGGTGGGGTCGATCCCAGGAGTCAGCTTCGAACCCAAGTGGGATGGCTTCCGGTGCTTGGTCTTCAAAGACGGCGATGAGGTCGAGCTGGCCTCGCGCAACACCAAGCCGCTGACCCGCTACTTCCCCGAAGTGGTTGCGGCCATGCACACGCAGTTGCCGCCGCGGTGTGTGCTCGACGGCGAGCTCTTCGTCGCGCGCACCAACGCCGAGGGCATCTCCCGGCTCGAGTTCGAGACCCTCCAGGAGCGGATCCATCCGGCGGCTTCTCGCATCGCGATGCTGTCCGAGACGACCCCTGCTGGCTTCGTGGCCTTCGACCTGCTATCCGACGGCGAGGCTTCGTGGATGGACCGACCGTTCGCCGAGCGACGGGGTCGCCTGGAGGAGTTGCTGACCGACGCCACCGGCCCGATCCATCTCACGCGGACGACGACGGACCCCGACGTGGCGCAGCGGTGGTTTCACGAGTTCGAGGGGGCCGGCCTCGACGGCGTCATGGCCAAACCTCTCGGCGCTGCCTACGCGCCCAATGGCCGCACGATGTTCAAGATCAAGCACAGCCGCACCGCAGATGTCGTCGTCGCCGGCTACCGCCTGCACAAGAACTCCACCCCGGAGCGCCCGCTGCTCGGCTCCCTCCTCCTCGGGCTGTATGCCGATGGCGACCTGCACCACATCGGTGTCTCGGCCTCCTTCACCGAAGCACGACGGGTTGCGCTGATCGAGGAGTTGCGCCCCCTTGAGGCCGACGTCGAAGGTCACCCGTGGCTTGGCTGGGCCGAGGCGGCCGGCCAGTGGGCGATCGCCAACCCCGACCGAGTCCCCGGGACCCAATCGCGCTGGAGCGCCGGGAAGGACCTCAGCTTCGTCCCGCTCCGGCCGGAGCTGGTGGTCGAGGTCGGCTATGACCATATGGAGGGCCGCCGCTTCCGGCATACGGCCCAGTTCAAACGCTGGCGGCCGGATCGCGACCCGGAGTCCTGCGGCTATGACCAACTCGAAGAGCCCGACGGCTACGACCTCACTAGGATCTTGTCGTCAGGCTCTGACACCAGCGAAAAGGACATGCGATGACCGATCACGACACCGCCACCACCGGATATCCGGTCGTCTTGTTGGTCGAGCAGGCTCTCTCGCCGCTCGATGCCCGGCAGGTGCGGTCGCTGCATGAGGGGATCGACGAGCCGGTGACCTATCACGTGCTCGTGCCCGTGGATCACGCTGCCGAGCGCATCGAAAATGCGATGGGCACACTGGCAGCCGGTGAGGTGCTCGCCGCCCCGAGCGTGATTGCCGGAGCCGACCTCGCGAGCATCAGCGCCGAGTGCCGCGCCACCGCGGAAGCAGACCTCGCCGCGACGCTGGCGTGCCTCGGTGAGGCCGGAGCGACCGCCACCGGCGAGGTCGTCGACGACGAACCCATCAGCGCGCTCGAGCGCACCGTCGCGGCCACGGATGGCCGCGAGGTCATCGTCTTGACCCGTCCGCACGTCGTGGCCGAGTTCTTCCACGTTGACTGGACCTCGCGCGCGCGCCGCCACCTCGGCGTCCCGGTGCTGCACCTGCTGGAGCACGAGACCTTCTCCGAGCAGGCAGGCGCCGGCGAAGGCGTCACCGGGCTCTGACTCGCCCCTGAGTGGCCGCCGACAGAAGCCGGCTCACCGGTCGATCCGGCGCTCCTCACCGGACTCGGTGACCTCCCAGTTGGCCTCGTTCTTCTTCGACGGCTGCACCCGCGGCGGCTCGCCGGGCATCTTGGGATAGTCGGGCGGATAGGGCATCTCGCCGAGCCCGGACTCGTCATACAACCTCAGCAGCGGCGTGAGGTCGTGAGCCACGTCGTCGATCTCGGCCCAGGCATCGCCGTCTTGCACTCGCTCCGGCACGCTAAACAGGTTGTATGCCGCGGGGTCGCGCGCCTCGGCCAGCTCGGCCCAGCTCAGCGGCGTGGAGACCGGCGCACCCGGCAGCGGGCGCAGGGAGTAGGCCGACGCGATCGTGCGGTCGCGCGAGTTCTGGTTGAAGTCGACGAAGATCCGCGCGCCCCGCTCCTCCTTCCACCAGGCGGTGGTCACCTGTTCGTCGCGGGCCTCCAAGGCCCGCCCAAAACCGATCGCGGCGTGCCGCACGTCGACGAACTCCCACCGCGGCTCGATGCGGACAAAGATGTGCACGCCGCGGTTGCCGGAGGTCTTCACAAACCCTCTGATCCCGAGCTCTTCCAGCAGTTCGCGCGCGACCCCAGCAACCCGCACCGCATCGCCGAAGCCGGTGCCCGGCTGGGGGTCGAGGTCGATGCGCAGTTCGTCGGGGCGGTCGACGTCGGCGCGCCGCACCGGCCACGGGTGGAAGGTCAGCGTGCCCATGTGAGCGCACCACACGGGCACCGCGATCTCGGTCGGGCAGATCTCGGCCGCGGTCCGGCCGGAGGGGAAGGTGACCTCGACTGACTCCAGGTAGTCGGGCGCGCCCTTGGGCACGCGCTTTTGGTAGAACGCGTCCGCCTGCTCCCCCGGTCGACCGGTCGCGAGTTTGATCCCGGGATGGACCCCGGCGGGCCAGCGCTCCAGGGCCGTGGGCCGCTCCGCCAGCGCGCGCATCAGGCCGTCATCGACGGACGCGAAATAGCGAGCCACCATGCCCTTGGTGACCTCGGGGGTGGCATCGGTCGCCGGATAGATCACCCGGTCGGCGCTGCTCACCCGCACCAGCCGATCGCCCGCCTGCACCTCGATGGTCGCCGCGCTCGCCCTCGCCATTGCGGCAGCGTACTGGCGTTGGGCCGCTTCAGCCCGAGTCAAACGGGCAGAGTCAACCCGGCGGAGCCGTCGCGGGGAGTCGGTAGCCTGGGCAGATGGGTTATCGCGTGGAGAAGTCCGATGACGAGTGGCGTGAGCGACTGAGCGATCAGGAGTACGCCGTGTTGCGCCGCGCCGGGACCGAGCGCGCGTTCACCGGCGAATACACCGACACCGAGACGGTTGGCGTCTACCGCTGCCGAGCGTGCACCGCCGAGTTGTTCCGCTCCGAAACGAAGTTCCACTCCGGCTGTGGGTGGCCTTCGTTTTATGCCCCGATCAGCGAGACGATCGAATACATCGAAGACAACTCGCACGGGATGAAGCGGGTCGAGGTGCGCTGCGCGGGCTGCGGGTCGCACCTGGGCCATGTGTTCCCCGATGGCTATGGCACTCCCACCGGAGACCGCTACTGCATCAACTCGGTGAGCCTCACCCTCGAACCGGCCGACTCCGATCGCGCGAGCGAGACGAACACGGAAGGCACGAGCGCGAGCGGCGAAGGCTCAGCCTGAGCGAGTAGCCCCGAGCCTGACCCCGGCAGCACGCTCCGGCCAGGCGCCCGAGGGCGCCCGGCCGGAGCGTTCGTCAGCCGACGTCGCGCAAGGACGCGGCGACCTTGACCAGGCCTTCGGCGAAGTTGGAGTCGGCGTAGTCCTGCAGCGAGCCGTCGTCATACAACGTGTTGACGACGACGGTGCCGTTGGTCGGGACGACGCCCAGCACCCCGGGAACCGCCTGCAGCGCGTCGGTGGCTTCGTCGATCTCGGCCTGCGAGTGGTCGGGCTCGGTCACGCACAGCGCCCCACCCCACTCCTTGGCGATCGCGGCCTCCGCCGCCTCGACGTCACCGTCGATCAGCACGTTGAGCACCACGGGCAGCGGGTCCATCGGGCCGTCGTCGCCCATGTCGGGGTCGGGATCGGCGTCATAGGGCGGCACGGTGACTTCGGCGAACTGATCGGTCCAGCTCGTGACATAACCACTCTGCGCGGCCGCGACTCGGGTGGCCGCCTCCAGCGCGTTGGCGCTTGCCTTCATCGGGTCGCCCACGGCCCAGCCGCCATCGGGCGTTGCACAGCGAGTCTTGGCGATCTCGACGGCGGACGGGTCGGGCATCGGGTCATAGAGCGCGGCCGAGATCGGCTCGTCGGTCACCGTCAGCGTGGTGCCGTCAAACGTGCCGGTCACGGCGAACATGCCGAACTTCACCTTCTGGATGTGCTCGAACCCCCCCCTGACCTGCTTCCACTTCCAGCCGGAGACGGGGATCCCCTCGCAGGTCGGCGGGTAAGACTCCCCGATCGGGCCGAAGCACACCTCGGCACCCTCGCCGGAGTCGATGACCATGCCGAGACCCGTCACCTTCCCCGGTGCGGCGGGGACGGCGGCGGGAGCGGCGACCGAGCCACCCGAGCCACCTGAACCGCCCGAGCCCGAGTCGGAGTCATCGCTTGCAGTGGTCTGTTCGCCGCAGGCGGCGAGGGACAACATCATCAAGGTGGCCGCGGCGCCCAGGCGAACGTGGGTGCGGACTGATCTAGTCAACATGGGCCTATGACGCAGCCGCGTCCGCGCTGGTTCCCGTCGCAGCGAATCTGCCCAGATCTGAGGGCGGGTCTCATCGGGTCGGCTCATGGCATCCTCCTGATCAGGTCCCGCGGCGTCACCCGAGGGCCGGTGTAAAACGGGATCTCTTCCCGCACGTGGCGTCTGGCTCCCGACGCGCGCAAGTGGCGCATCAGATCGACGATCCGATGCAACTCATCGCACTCGAAGGCCAGGATCCATTCATAGTCGCCCAGCGCGAAGCTCGCCACGGTGTTGGCGCGGACATCGGCATAACCCCGCCCCATCTGGCCGTGCTCGGCAAGCAGCGCGCGGCGTTGGTCCTCAGCCATGAGGTACCACTCGTGAGAGCGGACAAAGGGATAGACGCACACGTAGGCGCGCGGGTCCTCACCGGCGAGGAACGCCGGGATGTGCGACTTGTTGAACTCCGCCGGGCGATGCAGCGCAACCTGGCTCCAGACCGGCTGGAGATGCCGGCCAAACCCCGTCGCCCGGAAGCGCTGGTAGGCGTCTTGGACGCCTTCGACCTGCTCGCTGTGCCACCACATCATCACGTCGGCGTCGCCGCGCAGGCCCGACAGGGAGTAGCTGCCCCGCGTGATGACGTCTTCGGCGGCAAGCTTCGCCAGCAACTCCTCGACCTCGGCGCTGAGCGCGTCGCGGTCGGCGGCGTCACCGAGCGGAGCCTCCAACCGAAACACCGACCACATCGCATAGCGAATGGTGTCGTTGAGCTCACGGGTGCGGGCCGCCTTGGTGG
>JBAQXA010000128.1:0-8537 GCA_049299195.1 Nocardioides sp. | reverse complement strand
GCCAAGAAGATGTCGGAGTCGACGTGGATGGCGATCGCGAACCCGAGGCGCGCGGCCTGACCGGAGCTGTAGTGGCCGACCTCGCTGTCGAGGTGACGGCCCAACTCCGAGAACTCCACGATGTCGTCGAACTTGCGCTTCGTCTCGGCCTCGGTCATCCCCATGATCGCAGCCTGAAGATAGATGTTCTCCCGGCCGGAGAGCTGGGGGTGGAAGCCGGCGCCGGTGGCGATCAGGCCCGCGATCCGGCCTCGGGTGAGCACCTCACCGGAGTCGGGCCGCATCACGCCGTTGATGATCTTGAGCAGGGTGGACTTGCCGGAGCCGTTGAGACCCATCAGCCCGACCGACTCGCCCTGCTGGATGGTGAACGAGACGTCATCGACGGCACGGAAGGTGTTGGACAGGTCCTGGCCGCGCAGCGCCGCCACGGTCATCTGCTTGATCGTGCGGTGATAGCGCAGGGTGAACGACTTCACCGCGTTGCGCACGACAATCGACTCGCTCATAACCGGCCCCTCACAATCGCTCCGGCATCCGGCCTTCAAGCCGACTGAAGACGAATTGTGAGGCGACCAGGATGGCGAGGGAGGCGCCCAGCGCGATCAGGCCACGGGTGAACAGGTGATCGGGCAGGTGTGAGGCCGCCGTTTGGGCGGGATCCTTGGCACAGCCCACCCAGAACCCGCGCTGGAACAGCAGCACCGCCTCGGTCACGGGGTTGGCGAGATAGACCTCGATCAACGTCGGGCTGAGGTTGTCCTTGACGTTGACGAAGGGGTACATCATCGGGACGCCGAAGCGCACGAAGTTGGTGAGGATGTTGACGCCGTTGCCGATGTCGCGCATGAAGACGTTGGCGGCGGAGAACATCAGCGCCAGGCTCAGCCCCAGCGAGGCGCACACCAGCAGGCCCAGGGCGGACGCCGCCATGCCCGCCGCATCGGGGCGCCAGCCATAAGCCAGACAGGCCAGCAGCAGGATCACCATTTGCGGCAAGACGTGGTAGGCCGACACGAGCATCGACGCCACCGGGAACATCTCCCGCGGCATCGCGCTCTTCTCCACCAGCCGGCGGTTGCGCACGATCGACCGGGTCCCAGCGTTGAGGGTCTCGGAGAAGAAGTGCACGATGATCAGCCCGGTGAACAGGTGGATCGGGTAGGCCTCGGTGGAGTTGCGCCCCATCACGATGCCGAAGATCACGTAGTAGATAAAGAACTGCGAGAGCGGGTTGAGGTAGGACCACGCGAGGCCGAGGACGGAGCCCTGATAGCGCGCACTCACCTCGCGCCGGACGAGCAGCTTGAGCACATAGCGCCGCCGGAAGACCTCCAGCACACCACTGTTGGCGGCCGGGGAGACCAGGGGCGCGTCGACCGTCCGCGAGGCGGAGTCAGTCATCAGCCAGCCAGGGAGAGAACGTCTGCTCCCAGGTCTCCGGTGAGGTCACCTCGCCCAACCGGTCGCGGTACAAGCTGGCCAACCGGGGCCAGTCCTGCCACATCTTGCGATGCAGCTCGAGGGTCTCGGCGAGCAGCTTGCGGTAGTGCTCGGGGTCACGGCGATAGAGCGCGGCCGAGGTGCCGTCGGGCATGGAGGCCACCACGGAGTCGTACTGCGCGAGCCGGAACCAGCGCAGATCCATCCCCGGAACCTGGGCCTCGGGGAACTCGCGCGACATCTTGCGGGCCGGCAGCAGCTGCCGCAGCGGGGCGAGGCCGGCGGTGATCAGCATCTGCTTCTTGCTGGGCACCTCCGAGCCGTCCTTGCCCTTGCGCGGCGGCTTTTCGCGGCGTACGGGCGGGAACTCGTCGAGATCGGAGCGCAACTGCGCATCGCTGAACTGCTTGCGGAAGGCGTTGATCTCGGGGAGCTTCGTGGCGAGCTCGGCGTGCAGGTGATCGGGGCCGCTCAAGATGTCGCGCAGCGCCATCAGCCGCAGCTCCACGGTGGAGTACTGCATCGCCACGAGGTGGGAGATGGTGTGGTTGAGGCTCTCGCGCACCATCCGGCCGCCGCGGTCGTACTGCGAGTGCAACAGCGCCGCCACGAACCGGTTGCGCTCGTGGTAGTAGGCCTGCCAGTCCAGCGCGTCGTTCTTGTCGGTCCACGGCACGTGCCAGACGGCCGCACCGGGGAAGACCACCGTCGGGAAGCCCGCGCCCTTGGCGCGCAGGCCGTATTCGGCGTCGTCCCACTTGATAAAGAGCGGGAGCGACAGGCCGATCCGCTCCATGACCACCCGCGGGATCAAGCACATGAACCAGCCGTTGAAGTCGGCGTCGAGGCGCTTGTGGAGCCAGCGGGACGAGCGCAGGTTGCGCGCGGAGAAGTCCCAGTCGTTGAAGGTGTCCTCCGGCGAGCGCCACCAGAAGCGCCACGGCTGCACGACCTCACCGAAGCTGTGCATCCGGGAGCGGGCATACAGGGAGAACATGTGCCCGCCGACGATCGTCGGGCGGCGGCACAGGTCGCCGAACGTGATCGCCCGCATGATGCCCTCGGGCTCGCAGACCACGTCGTCGTCCATCATCATCGCGTAGGTCGCGGTGCCCTTGCGGACCGATTCGAGCTGACCGCGCGCATAGCCGCCGGAGCCGCCGAGGTTGCCCTGGACGAGCACTCGCAGGGTGTCGCCGAGCTTGCCGGCCGCCTCGGGGTAGAACTCCGACTCGGTGACGTGCTTGCTGCCCTGCTCCATCACGAAGACCGTGTCGAGGTAGGGGCGCAGCTCGGCGTCGTCGGCGAGTTGGCCGATCAGCTTGGCGCAGAAGTCGGGCCGGTTCATGGTGGTGATCGCGATGTCGACGGTGCCGTGCTCGGCCCGGTCCTCGGGGACCTCGGCGCTCCAGATGGCGGAGGCCTCGCAGTCGTCGTCACCGGCCGTGACGTCGTACCAGTACCAACCGCCGTCGACGAACGGCACGAGCGTCAGGTCGAAGTGGAAGGTGTCGCCCGCGCTGCTCTCCGTGGTAGCGGAGTCGACGCGCTGGGATCGGCCGTTCGCCATCGACTTGTAGACCGTGACCGAGGACCCGGAGCCGGTCAGAGTGACACTGAGGCGCACCTGCTCGACGATCGTCCAGCGGCGCCAATAGCCCGCCGGGAAGCCGTTGAAGTAGGTGCCGAAGGAGACGCGCTCGCCGGACTCGACGCGCAGCGTGGTGCGGCCGGTGATCTGGTCGGGGTGAATCGCGCGCCCCGTCGACTTCTTCTGCCGGATCGAGGCGTTGTGCAACTCCTTGGCTGCTCGCGAGCCGCCGACGACGTATTTGTCCTCCTCCAGCTCGGCCCCTTCGAGGTCGAGGTAGAGGCTCATCACGTCGAGGTCCTTGTCCAGGGGCAGGATCTGCCGCTGAAGCGTGCGTCTGGTCATTCGTCTACTCCCCCGCTGACCAGCGCCACGCCCTCGGCGAAGTGCGGTCGCAGCTTGTTGTCGAACATCGACAGCGCCGACCCGATGGCCATGTGCATGTCGAGGTACTGATAGGTGCCCAGGCGGCCCCCGAAGAGCACGTTGGGCTCGGCCTTGGCCAGCTCGCGGTAGCGCAGCAACTTGGCGCGGTCCTCGGCGGTGTTGATGGGGTAATAAGGCTCGTCGCCCTCTTCGGCGAAGCGGCTGAACTCGTGCACGATCACGGTCTTGCCGGGCAGGTGGGTCCGCTCGGGGTGGAAGTGCTTGAACTCGTGGATGCGCGTGAACGGCACGTCCCCGTCGTTGTAGTTCATCACCGAGGTGCCTTGGAAGTCGTCCACGTCGAGCACCGACGGCTTGAGGTCGACGGTGCGCCACGACAGCGCCCCCTCGACGTTGTCGAAGTACTCATCGATCGGGCCCGTGTAGACGATCGGCACCTTGCCCTTGTAAGCCGCCGCGACGCCCGGTGTGTGCAGGAAGTCGGTCTCGAGCCGCACCTCGATGTTGGGGTGATCGGCCATCCGCTCCAGCCAGGCGGTGTAACCGTCGGTGGGCAGGCCCTCCCAGGTGTCGTTGAAGTAGCGGTTGTCGAAGGTGTAGCGCACCGGCAGCCGGGTGATGATCTCCGGGCTCAGCTCGGTCGGGTCGGTCTGCCACTGCTTGGCGGTGTAGCCCTTGACGAACGCTTCGTAGAGCGGGCGCCCGATCAGGGAGATCGCCTTCTCCTCCAGGTTGGTCGCGTCCTCGGTGGCGATCTCGGCGGCCTGCTCGGCGATCAGCGCGCGCGCCTCGTCTGGAGTGTGGCTGCGGCCGAAGAACTGGTTGATCATGCCCAGGTTCATCGGGAACGAATAGACCTGCTCGCCGACCTTGGCAAAGACTCGGTGCTGATAGTTCGTGAAGGTCGTGAACCGGTTGACGTAGTCCCACACCCGCTTGTTGGAGGTGTGGAACAGGTGCGCACCGTAGACGTGCACCTCGATGCCGGTCTCGGGCTCCTTCTCGGAGTAGGCGTTGCCGCCGAGGTGGCTGCGCCGCTCGAGCACGAGCACACGCAGGCCGAGCGCGTTGGCGCTGCGCTCGGCGATGGTGAGGCCGAAGAAGCCGGAGCCGACAACAACCAGATCGGGCAGCAGATCGGGCAGATCGGGGGCAGACAATCAGGCTCCTGGACTCGGCGAAATAGGAAAGAACAACAGGGGTTCCGGTCGAGTCTAGCCGCGTGGAGGGTCCGGGTCCGGCATCGCGCGCATGCGCTGAGCCTCGCGTATGGCGCGGATCACGTTGCGGGCCTCGCTGCGCCCACCCCGCACCGGCGACAAGGCGACCACCGCCGCGGCGACGGCAAACGGCTTGGCCCGGACCAGAGCGTTCTCCCCGTGCCGGAAGTGCACGAGGAAGAGGTTGCGGTACATGAACCGGCCCTTCCACGAGCCGAGGTCATGTTGCTGGTCGAAGTCGAGTTGGCGGACCATCACGGCGTCGCGGACCGCATAGATCGCAAAGCCCGCCCGCCGGATGCGCAGCGCCAGATCGGCATCGTCGTAGAAGATGAAGAAGGCCGGGTTCGGCAGCCCGACGGCCTCGATGACCCGGCGTTGGATCAGGAACCCCTCGAAGGCCACCACGTCCAGCGGCACCAGCTCCGGGAGGTCCGCGCGGTTGGCATAGCTGGAGGCGATGCTGGCGCGTTTGGGCTTGCCGCGCCAGGGAGTGCGCAGGTCGAACTCGGTGGCCGAGAGTTCCATGAGCGCGCCGTGGCGGTCCTCGCGGACGACCATGAGGGCGGGCAGATCGTGACGGAGCAGGACCTCAAGGCAGTCCGGGGCCGGGACGATGTCGTCGTCCATGAGCCAGATCCGGTCGAAGCCCTGCTCGAAGGCCAGCTTGGTGCCGGCGTGGAAGCCGCCCGCTCCGCCGGTGTTCTCGGCCTGCCGGACGACCTGCAGGGGGAGGTCGGCACGTGCCGCGAGCAGCGCGGCGGTGCCGTCGGTGCTGGCGTTGTCGATCACGATCACACTGTCGGGCGGCCGGGTCTGCGCCGCCAGGCCGTCGAGGGTGCGCGGCAGCAGCTCGGCGCGGTTGTAGGTCACGATGACGACGGCAACGCGCTCGGCGCCCCCCGCGTCCGTGGGCTTCGTGCTCATGCCAGGAACCGCCGATGGCCGGTGAAGTCGCCGCGCAGTGCGGCATACATCCCGGAGGCGCTGAGCCGCAATCGAGCCGGATCTGGCCGGGTCAAGGTGTAGTACCACGCGGTCTTGGCGACGAAGGCCAGCGCCGCCGGCCACCCGCGATAGGTGCGCAGATTGACCAGGTTGTTGCGCGCCATGCAGTAGTGCTTGAGGTCGCTCGGCGTGTGGTTGTACGTCGTCTTGCCAAGCGCCATGGGCGAGCCAAGGTCGCCGACCGCTGGATGACGAAACTCGGCGTCGACGACGGTGGCGATCCGAGCACCGGCTGCCTCGGCGCGCAGGCGGTATTCGTGGTCGTCGCCCCAGATGAAGAACTCCGCGCGGACCAGGCCGATCCGCGCGACCAGCTCGCGGGTGATGAGCACGCCGTTAAACGGGATCACCGCGTCGCGGATCAGCCCGTCGCGCGCTGCCGCACGGACGTCTGCCATTTGGTGCACGACGCGACTCGATCCCGGGAGACGGATCGGGAAGACCAGGCGGTCGGGCCGCTCCTCGTCGACCACTACCGGGCCCCAGAAGTCCAACTCCCCGTGGTGGGCCAGCAACGCGTCCAAGCTGCCGGGTTGGGGGTGGCCGTCGTCGTCCATGAGCCAGATCAGATCGGCGCCCAGCTCCATCGCCTGCTTGAGGCCCTCATGGAAGCCGCCCGCGCCCCCGGTGTTGACCGCGAGGGACACCGGGGTCAGCCGGGGTTGAGTGGCGGCCAGCGAGTCGAGCCATGCGCCCGTGCCATCGGTCGAGGCATTGTCGACCACGATGACTCGCTCGACCCGGTCATGGGCGAAGAGCGTCGGCAGCAACCGCTCCACAAGGTGCTTGCGGTTGAAGGTCACCACGACCGCGACAACGCGAGCGGGGTCGGCAGACACGTCGCCCAGTTTAGGAGCCGCCGCGGTGGCCGCCGATTCGCCGCGGATCAGCAGGCCGCACCCAGGTCGTCGGCCTCGTTGGCGGCATACCCGCTCTTGAGCGAGCCGACCGAGCCTCCGGTGACGTTCGTCGGGCCCTGGCCACGCTTGTGCCCGGACTGCTGCTTGGTCGTGCCGGGCTGCTTGTCGTCGGCCTTCGCGGTGCCCTCGGCACGATCGATGGCTTGGGCCACCTTGTCCCGGATCAGGGCGAAGTCGGGGTTGCCGGTGTTGATTAGCGGCGGCACCAGGCTGAGCGTGGAGATCTTCTGGCTCTTTGCCTGTAGCGCGAGCGACATGAACCGGTCGAGCTCACGCGCCGGCAGGTTGGTCGCGATCATCTGCGAACTCGCCTTCGCGAGCTTCTCGAAGTTGCGGACCGCGACCTGGGGGCTGATCTGGGTAACGATCGCGTTCATCACGCACTTCTGCCGGGCCATCCGCGAGTAGTCGTCGGAGCCCTCCCGGGCCCTGGCGAACCAGAGGGTGTCGTTGCCGTCGAGTCGCCGCTTGCCGGGCTTGATGTAGCCGGTGACGTCGCTCCCCAGGCCACCGACGGGGATCGGGGAGCGAACTTTGAGGACGACCCCGCCCATGGCGTCGACGAGTTGGGCGAAGCCGCGCAGGTTGACCATCGCCCAGTAGTTGACCTTCAGACCGGTGATCCCCTCCACGGCGGAAATGGTGGCCTCGACTCCGGGGTACTTCGACTTGCCGAAGAGTTGCTTGTGGTCACCGGCCCACGTGCTGATGGCGTTGAGATAGCAGCCGTCGCAGCGGAACCCCCGGGGGAACTGCTCGTGCATGACCGAACCCTTGGCGAACGGGACGTTCTCCATGTTGCGGGGCAGCCCGATCAAGACGGTCCGCCCGGTGCGCGCGTCGATGCTGGCCAGCGTGATCGAGTCCGGCCGCAACCCCCAGCGGCTTGCACCGGCGTCGCCCCCGAGGAGCAGCACGTTGAAGCGGCCGTCGTGGGCACCGGAGACGGCGCCGTCGCCAAACATCGTCAACAGGAAGGTGCGCTGGACGGAGACGAGGTTGGCGGTAAAGAGCAGTGCGCCGGCCAGGCCGAGGCACATCACACCATTGAGGCCGGCCGCCGCGAGCCGGTGGTTGCGCCGCAGCGCCAACGGCTCACCCAGCCGCCAGGCATCGACCATGAGGAGCGACCAAGCGATAGCAGCGGCGATCAGGAGCACTCGGGCCACGCCGAGGATCCACGGGGTCGTCACGAGCCAGAGCACGAGTCCGTGCCACATCAGGGAAACCCCACCCAGGAGCGCGGCCACCACGACCAGCCCGAGCCAGAGCCGGATCACCCAGCGACCCACGCGGCGATTGCCGGCGACCAACTGGGCCGAGCCTGGGAGCAGGAGCGTCATCAGCATGAGCGTCAGTGAGCGGCGGAACCGGATTCGCTCCGCGCCATCGAAGGTGCGGGCACGCACGCCGGTGGTCGAGCGGTCACGAGAAGGCGCGAACGCCTCTGAGGAGTCGCGTTCGACGTCGGTTGTGACGGGCGACATCGGTTGCCTCTCTGCCGGGGAAGGTGCAGGGGCCTGCGCGTCCTAGTATCACCAGTCACATCCGTCACAGCCGGGTACGACGCGCCGAGACCGGGCATCTGACGCGCGGCCGTCCGTTCCCTCCGCCCGAATACCTACGTTTGATACGCCGGGCACGGCGTGTCGCGCGGCGAAGGTAGGCATCCGGACGGTGCCTCCGACTTGTCCGACGGGCTACGTTGTCGCAATGGATTCAGCAGGGGGATCGGGCCGTGGGCGGCCACCGGAGGAGGGTTCGCCCGAGTGGGACTGGCTCTATGGACCATCGGCACCCGCCGGGGGCACGAGTGACCCCGATCCGACCCAACAAATCCGGCAGCAGCAGGCAGCCGCCCACCAGCCGGAGCCGACTCGGGTTTTGCCGGCCCAGCCGATGGCCGCCCCGGTCCCCGCGCCCACCCCGGTCCCCGCGCCGGCACCACCCGGACAGCAGGCGCCTCCC
>JBAQXA010000127.1:0-2464 GCA_049299195.1 Nocardioides sp. | reverse complement strand
GGATCAAGCAGCTTGACGTGCCCGCCGAGCTTGTTGAGCTCCACCAAGTAGATCGCCCGGTTCTCATAGACCCAGTCATGGATAAGGGTCTGCCCTTTGGCAGAGGCAGCGATGACCGCGAAGAAGGGCAGATTGTCGATGTTGAGCCCCGGGAACGGCATCGGGTGCACTTTGTCGAGCGGTGCGTTGAGCACTGAGGAGTGGGTCGTGAGGTCGACCAGGCGCGTCTCGCCGTTGTTGGCGACGTACTCCTCAGAGCGTGTGTAGGAGAAGCCCATCTCCTCAAGCAGAGCGAGCTCGATCTCCAAGAACTCGATGGGCACCCGGCGGATCGTGATCTCAGAGGCAGTGACGATGGCGGCGGCCAGCAGCGACATGGCCTCGATGGGATCCTCGCTCGGGGCGTAGTCGACATCGACATCAATCTCCGCGCGCCCGGTCACGGTCAGCGTGGTGGTGCCCACGCCCTCGACGGCCACCCCGAGGCGTCGCAGATAGAAGCACAGGTCCTGGACCATGTAGTTCGAGGAGGCATTGCGGATGATCGTGGTGCCCGGGTGCAGGGCGGCCGCCATCAAGGCGTTCTCGGTGACGGTGTCGCCGCGCTCGGTCAAGACGATCGGCCTGGTCGGGCTGACCGAGGGGTCGACGCTGGCCTGGTAGCTGCCTTCGGTCGCCTTGACCTCCAGTCCGAAGGGGCGCAGCGCGGACATGTGCGGCTCAACCGTGCGGGTGCCGAGATTGCAGCCGCCCGCGTAGGGAAGCCCGAACTGCTCGTGGCGATGCAACAGCGGCCCGAGGAACATGATGATCGAGCGGGTGCGGCGGGCGGCCTCTTCGTTGATTGCACTGAGGTCGAGGTGCTCGGGTGGGATGATCTCGAGGTCGTTGTCCTGACCGATCCAGCGCGTGCGCACGCCAATGCTGTGCAGCACTTCGAGGAGCCGGTTGACCTCTTCGATGCGGGCGACCTTGCGCAGGGTGGTGCGACCGCGATTGAGCAGCGAGGCGCACAGGAGCGCAACGCCCGCGTTTTTCGACGTCTTGACGTCGATGCTCCCCGAGAGCGTGGTCGGACCGGTCACCCGGAGGTGGGTCGGGCCGAGAGCCACGATCTCGGAGTCCAAGGCAGCACCGATCCGCTCGACCATCTCCAGACTCAGGTTTTGGTGGCCCTTCTCGATGCGATTGATGGCGCTCTGGGAGGTCGCCAAGCGCTCCGCAAGCTGGGCCTGGGTGAGCCCCCGGTGCTTGCGCGCGTCACGGATGAGGTTGCCGATCCGACTCTTGTAGTCCGCACTCACGCGGCCACTATAGCCAGATATCTCATATCTGAGATATCTGGCTGGCTCTGTCGGCGGCGGCCTCTATGCTCTGCCGTATGACGGCACCCGCCACCGTGGGCGACTACCTCGACGGGCTCACTCCTGAGCGCCGAGAGGTCGCGGAGCAGGTGCTGGAGTGGTGCCGCGAGGCGGCGCGGGCCGGGGGAGTCGAGGTCACCGAGACCATCAGCTACCAGATGCCCACGATCCGTCGCGACGGCCGCAGCCGAGCACACTTTGCGGTGTGGGACCAGCACGTGAGCATCTATCCGGTGCCGACCGGAGACGCCGCGCTTGCCGGTGAGTTGGCGGCATACGTCGCGGGGAAGGGCACGCTGAAGTTCTCGCTGCGGGAGCCGCTTCCCGAGGCGTTGATTCGGCGGGCCCTGCAAGCGCTGATCCGCGGCTGACGGCCGGTCTCGTCGCTGCGACGGCCTCGTCGGCTGGTGCCGTTCCACCCCTAGGGTGTCGAGGTGTGACCCCCGAAGAGTTCCGCATTGCCGGCCACGCGCTCATCGACTGGATCGCCGACCATCGCACCCGCATCCCGGAGTTGGCGGTTCGGGCTCAAGTGGAGCCGGGCGAGGTCGCCGGGCAGCTCAGCTCCGCACCCCCTGCCGATCCGGACGCTTTCGACGAGGTGCTGGCCGATCTAGACCGGGTGGTCGTCCCGGGCATCACCCAGACCACCAGCCCGGGGTTCTACGGCTGGTTCCCCTCCAACTCGGCGCTCTCCTCGGTGCTCGGTGACATTGCCTCATCGGGGATTGGAGCACTCGGGATCACCTGGCAGTCGGCCCCCGCTTTGACCGAGGTCGAGCAGGTCGTGACCGACTGGCTGCGCAAGGAGTGCGGACTGAGCGCCGAGTGGCACGGGGCGATCCACGACACGGCCTCCACGGCTTGCCTGGTGGCGCTGCTCGCCGCCCGCGAACGCGCCAGCGACTTCAGCAAGAGCCGAGGCGGACTGCAGGCCGAGCCCGCGCCACTCGTCGTCTATGCCTCTCCGCATGCGCACTCGTCGGTGGAGAAGGCAGCCCTCCTAGCCGGCTTCGGCAGTGACAACCTGCGCTTCGTCGCGGTCGATCCGGTGACCCATGCGATGCGGCCAGAGGCGTTGGCGGCTGCAGTTGCGGAGG
>JBAQXA010000126.1:0-1554 GCA_049299195.1 Nocardioides sp. | reverse complement strand
ATTGTGCATCAACACCGCGGGAGACGTATGGAGTCCGCGACGGAAGGCCGGTTCAGGTGCGGAACTGGATGACGAATTTGTCGGCCGGGTCTTGCCGCCATCCATGGCGCTGAAAGGGGTGCGTCAGTCTCCCAGGGCTTCACACGATCGGGCGCGCAGCGCAATGCCCGTGGAAGGTCGCGTCAATGGGGGGTCCGGTGGACGAGCGGATGACCCGGAATCCGGCGCACAGGTCATCAGCGGGATTCCAGGCAATTCCACTGCCATGGGGTCGCACTAGCCGCCTAGACCCGAGCACGGCGTGCGATGGATCGTTGAGCAAGGCCCAGAGACGGTCGGGATCGCCGTACTGAGCCAGTGACCGCCGAATGTGGTCGCCATGGGAACCATCGTGGGTGTGCAGAGCAGCGATGAGCCCATCCAACATCGGCTTCACCAAGGACACGAACCGCTGCGCCTCCGCTCGGACCTGGACACTGACGGTGTATTCGCGGGCAACTGCAGTGCCGGAAAGAGTCAGGTGCTCGCGGGCGGCGGCCCACCATGGCGCTGGCTTGTCCGGGCCGGACGGCAGTTGCTCCAGCGAGACTCGCGCAAATTCGTCGCCTCCAACGACCTCTTCGGCCCACCTGTTTGTCAACGAGTACGTCATGCGATGAAGGCCGTCCGCACTCGCGGTCCGCATGACTTCCATCCCGGATGCGGTGAGGTGCCGGTAGCAACCAGTGCCGAGGTTGTAGAGCAGGACGTTCTCCACGTCGGCGAAGTCTCGGTCAGGGCTCGCGTAGACAGCGCGCAGATGCTTTCCTTCCACGGGCTCCAAGTCACGAAGGGCCGCTCGCAACCTTTCGCCGTACTCCTTGAGGGGCCCTTTCGGCTCGAAGGGCAACCGCTGCGCACTCCAGCCCTCAACGGTGTGCTCGCCGGAGTGCACATCAGGCTTTTCCGACATGTCAGACATTCTGCCCCGCGCTGGCGCTAGCCTCGGAAGAAGCCGACATCCACTGACTCGGCGGAGGTAGCGATGCTCACGTTCAACGACCTGCTGGCCCTCGAAGGGATCGACAAGACAAAGGTTCAGCTTGTGCGGCATCGGGACAACCGCCTGGCTGCTGGGCGGATGTACGAGGCATGGCGCAACGACCGCGACGCCTTCGAGACTTATCAGCGCGTGCAGGCCCGTGACGTCTTCAAGGTCGGCCACCTGTTGGCGAGCTTCATCGTCACCGAAGTGGGCAAAACCGTCTTCGTAGGCCTCTACCGGGTGGATGCGGTCGGGACATGCCCGCCTGGATCCACCGATCTGCTACGCAACACCGATGTCTCGGGTGACTTCAAGTACGACCTCTCGCTCACCCAAGAATTGGCCGATTACGCCGACATGGTGGTGATCGACTGGGGTCCGGGAGCGCGCATCTGGGTCCAGCGGGCCGACAAGCAGGCGAAGCCTGTCTTGGAGATCGCGCATCAATACGAGCCGCGCTTCCCGGGTTTCCGCAAATTCGTCCGCCCTATCGACGAGATCCCGACGCTGCCCAATGGCTGGCAGCAAGT
>JBAQXA010000125.1:0-6902 GCA_049299195.1 Nocardioides sp. | reverse complement strand
CCGCTATGCCGGCGGCGGGGGCGTGGGGCTTGGCAGGGCTGTGGTCGGCCGGGGCTGGGCGGTGAGCGGGGGCTGGGACGTGGGCGGACGGCATACCGGCCTCGCGAGAGTCGCGGGAGGCGTCGGAGCCGCGCTTGGAGGTCTCCGAGTCGACGCGGAAGACGCCGGTGTCGAGATCGGAGGCTTCGTAGAAGTGGACCTGGAACTCGCCGCCGGGGAGGTAGTGCTGGGTCTCGGCGTGCTCCTGGGCGGCGGCGACGAGGTCGTCGGAGATGGAGTCGGAGAACTCGTCGATCCGCGTAAAGTCGCTGGGAGAGAGTTCAATTGAGTAGACGTTGGGGACCATCGTGCGGCCGGGGGCGAGGACCGTGGCGCGGTCGTCCATGCGGCGGCGGATGGCGCTGGCGATCTCGGCCGGCTGCACCTCGGAGCGGAACGCCTTGGCGAAGGCGCTGTTGACGGCCTTTTCGAGGCCCCGCTCGACCTTGTCGAAGAGTCCCATGGCGCCTCCTGTCGCACGCAGAAATGGCCCGCCGGATGTGGCTACAGGCGTGCCCATCGTAACGGGGAAGGGTGTGCGGGGGTGCCCGATGAGCCTGTGACTGACGAGATTGCTGAGGCTGGTGGTGCCAGGCGGGGGTGGCGGGTGTGCGTGCGCTAGGGCGTGGGTGGCGGTTTGGTGTGGTCGATGTCGGGGTATAGCCCGGCTTCGACCACACCAATTTGTGCCAGCGCTGGGCGCTGGGCGCCGGGCCGTGGCTGGCGCGGTGGGACGGGTTTGCTTGGGGTGGGCTGCGGAGGGCACACTAGGTCCTCGCACGCGCAAGTGGCGGAACGGCAGACGCGCTGGCTTCAGGTGCCAGTGTCCGCAAGGACGTGCGGGTTCAAATCCCGCCTTGCGCACGGCTTGGGTAGTTCCCTGAACTGCCTGTTTTGGTTTCCCGAAACTCTCGGCCGGAGTCGATCCGGCCGGGAGTTTCGTCGTTCCGGGGGTCGTGCTCACCGGCCGGGCCGGTCACCTCGGTCGTTTCGGTTGCCGTGAGCCGTGCTCCCGGGCGCATTCAGCGGGGTGCCCGGCCATGATGGTGTTGTCCGTCTGGCTCGTGGCCGGTGTCCTTGATCGTGATGGTCCATACGTAGGCCTCGACGTAGGCCTCGCGACGCCGCCTCTCCATCATAGATATCAAAACATATGACTTGGCTGGTGTACTTCACGGTCAGGTCATAATTATGAGAAACTATGAGACATGGACACGATTGACCTCATCCGCGGCGGCGAGACCTTGACAACAGAGTTCAAGTCTCACCTCAACGATCGTGACCTCACTAAGGCTGTCGCCTGTTTGGCGAACGCTGAAGGCGGGGTGCTTCTGCTCGGTGTGGACGACAGTGGGCAGCCCGTGGGGGCTCAGGCTCGTCCCGGGGGACACATGGATCCGGCGCGCGTGGCCGCGTACGTCCAGAACAACACGGATCCCCCGCATGGTGTGGAGGTGCGGCTTGAGACGATCGACGGGCAAGCTGTTTTCCGGATCGACGTGCCTCGGGCTATGCCTGGCCCAGTCGCCACGAAAGACGGTTACTACACCAAGCGTGTGCTCGACACCCTCGGCCAGCCTCAGTGCGTGCCCATGTCTCCGCAGGAGATCGTCAGCATGGGAATGATGACCCGTGGGCAGGACTATGCGGCTGCAGTCGCCGTGGGTGCCACTCACGCAGATCTCGATCCGGCTGAGTTCGATCGCTATCGGCGTCTCTGCAGTCTCACCGGCGATAGCACCGCGTCCCTGCAGGACGAGGACATCCTCAGAGCGCTCGGCCTGGTTCCCATCGGTTCGCCGATCAGTCTCGGAGCCATCCTGCTATTCGGTCGGTCCGCAGCCATCACGCGTTGGGTGCCCAACGCGGAGTTCATCTTCCAGGATCTGAGGAAGGGTGAGAGCGCGGCCAACGAACGCATCGTTGGGCCACTCCTCCGGGTCAGCGAGAGGATGCAAGCGCTCACTGATGCGCGAAACAGCGTGACGGAGCTGATGGCGGGCATCCACCGCGTCGAGGTCTCCCTCATCCCATCCGTCACCCGACGCGAAGCGGTCGCGAATGCCATCGTGCACCGTGACTACTCGGCCCTCGGGCCCACGAGGGTGCAAGTCGATGACGCTGAGTTCGTGGTCAGCAATCCGGGGGGGCTGCCCGCGGGTGTCACGATTCACAACATCCTCGACGAGTCGCGCCCGAGGAGTCCGATCTTGGCCGACGCCTTCAAACGAGCCGGATTGGTCGAGCGCAAGGGCAAGGGCGTCAACGAGATGTTCGAGCAGCAACTTCGCGCTGGCCGGGACGCGCCAAGCTATGCCCGGTCCACAACAAACTCGGTCCTCGTCTCCGTTCCCCTAGGAACCGCCGACCTGGATCTGGTCCGCTTTCTCCTGACGTTCGAGAACGAACGACAGCGACCTCTGGGGCTCGATCAGTTGCGAGTGGTACATGAGATCAAAGAGATGGGTTCCGCGTCGCCCAGTGAGCTGGCCGACTCACTTTCGATGCTTCCCGCCACGGTGCGCAACACGTGCACGCAACTGGTTGAACTGGGCATTCTCGAATCACGGGGCGCAGGTCGAAGTCGGCGCCTTCACCTCACGCCACGCTTCTACGACCTAGCCCAGGATCGGACTGCCTACGTCCGGGTGAAGGGTGCAGATCCGATCCAGCAAGAACGCATGATCGGTGATTACGTGGACGCGTACGGGTCAATCACCCGATCTCAAGCGGCTGGACTGTGTCAGGTGTCACCGACGCAGGCGCGGGCAACGCTCAAGCGCATGGTCGATCGGGAGGATTTGCAACTGGTGGGTGAGCGACGCGGCGCCAAGTATGTGCGCCCGTGAACGGAGCAGTCTGCCTGGACAGTTGCTTCGAGCTGCGCCCAACTGACTGAGCAAGACTAAACCGGCGGGGTTCCGTGCTGGGTAACCGATAAACAATGAGATATGGACCTATCTGATCCGACACGATCAGTCACCCCCACTCTCGACGGGGCCGTGCTCGCCGTGCTTGCGGGCGCGGGTCGGCCGCTCACGGTGGGGCAAGTAGCCCAGCTCGCGGCGCGGGGGTCCGAGATCGGCATACGTCGGAGTCTGGGTCGACTCGTCGAGCAGGGGACCGTGCGCGCCACCATGATGGGCCGCAATCAGGTCCACGAACTCAACCGTGACCACGTGGCCGCGCGCGTCGCCGAAGTCCTTGCTGGTCTGCGGACCGAGCTGTGGTCACGATTCCGGCGGGAGTTCGAGTCCTGGCAACCGCGGCCGCTGATGGCAGTTGTCTTCGGCTCGGCCGCCCGAGGCGATGGAGGCGTCGACAGTGACATCGACCTCCTGCTGGTGCATCCACCATTCGCCGGGGAGCCCGACTTTGGCGAGGATCTGCCATGTGGCGAGAGGCTGCCCCATGCCCTGGGCGCCGCGCTGATGGGAGAGAAGGATCCCAAGGCTCGCGACCGATGGGCGACCCACGTCGAGGGTCTCTACGGACTCGTGGAACGCTTGACCGGCAACTCGCTCCAGGTGGTCGATCTGTCGTATGCCGAATGGCGGCGACCGCACGAATCCCACCTCCCGCTTTTGGCGGCCGTGGCCGCCGAGGGGATCGAGCTGCGCAAGGCACGGGGGCTCAGGTTGTTGCCTCCCGTGGCGGTGAATCATGCCTAAGCAGATCAAGACTCGACCAGCCACTCCGGAAGAGGCGCGGGTCCGTGCCAGGACCGCGACGGCATACCTTGAGGTCGCGAGGCTGGTCCTGGAGGAACGGGAGCCGGCGATGCCCGGGGTCGCTGCTGGGATCGCGGTGCTGGCGGGTATCGCGGCAGCCGATGCCATCTGCGGCGTGAGGCTCCGCGAGATCCATCGCGGGGACGACCACCGTGCGGCGGCAACTCTCTTGTCGCGAGCGACGCCCGATGGGGCGAAGCTCGAAGCGACGTTCAAGCGACTCATCGATGTCAAGGACGCGGCGCCGACGTCAAACGGGTCGCCGCAACACTCGATCTGCCGCGAGGACACCCAGACGACTGCCTTCACCACGTCAGCGTGACACAGCCTGTCATCCGAGCTGGTCTGCGGCGTCGTCGTAGAACGCGAACAGCTCCGCTATCGGCACGGCCCGCCTGGACACGAGCGCCAGATCACAGCCCTCGACCGAGAACGGCGGCGGCCACAACGCGAACCCCTCACCCACCCCAAGAGAATCACAGTCGGCCTCCCAGCCCGGCCAGCGCATCCCGTCATAGAACTGCGTGACCCCGCCGCCGATCATCGCGTGCACGAACTCGCCATGCCCGACGTCGAGCGACTCCCAGCGCAGCGCGTCCGGCGCGAAGTAGCAGACCCTGCCAGGCGCCACCCCGAGCCCGCCGCCGTCGATCGCGAACCTCCCGCCGAGCACATCCCACGCCACCAGGAGGTGGCCGGGTGGGCTCGGATCGTCACCCGGGTCTCTCGGCGCGTTCGCAGACGCAAGCCCCGGTATGCCGTGCCCGCCCCCTCCGCCGCCTCCGCCCCCTCCCAGGATCCGAAGCCAGCCGTGATCGACCAGGATGCCGCCGCATTCCAGCGCAAGCGCGCCAAGCACCGACCTGGTGGTGACCTGGAGTCGTGCGAGGGTCCGCTCGCCTGCGGCTCGGTCGATGGGCAGCACTCGCACCGGCACGGGCGCCTGACCGATAGCCCGCAGCAGAGCAGGCCAGGCCGGCTCGTCAACCTCGGCAAGTTCAGCAGCAGTCCGTGGCACACGACCAGTGTCCCGGGTCCGCCAGCAGCGAGCCTGGCTGGCCCGGCTCCAAACGGAGCCGTGATGACTACTCTGACTCGGGTGATCACCGGTGAGCTCAAGAGCAAGGTCGACCGCGTGTGGGACGCCTTCTGGTCTGGGGGCATCAGCAACCCGCTCGAGGTCATCGAGCAGATCACCTACCTGCTCTTCATCCGCCGGCTCGACGACCTCCAGAAGCTGCAGGAAAACCGCGCCCACCGGCTCGGCGAGCCCCTGCGCGGGGCGACCTTCATGCCGGGCCAGCAGCACCTGCGCTGGTCGCGCTTCAAGAACACCGACGCCGGCGTGATGTTCAAGGTCGTCGGCGAGGAGGTCTTCCCCTTCCTGCGCCAGCTCGGCGAGGCAGGCTCCTCCTATGCCGAGCACATGAAGGATGCCCGCTTCACCATCCCGACTCCGGCGCTGTTGTCCAAGGTGGTCGACCTGCTCGACGACGTCCCCATGGAAAAGCGGGACACCAGCGGTGACCTCTATGAATACATGCTCAGCAGGATCGCGACCGCCGGCCAAAACGGCCAGTTCCGCACCCCGCGGCACATCATCCAGCTCATGGTGGCGATGAGAGCTCCGACGCCGGACGACGTCATCGTCGACCCGGCGTGCGGCACGGCTGGCTTCCTCGTCGCGGCCTCCGAGTACCTCCTCGCTCATCACCCATCAGTGAAGACCGATATGGCTCACCGAAACCACTTCCACCACTCCATGTTCCACGGCTACGACTTCGACAACCCCATGCTGCGCATCGGCAGCATGAACATGCTCCTGCATGGCATCGGGGCCCCCGACATCCGCTACCGCGACAGCCTCTCGCAGAGCGCCGCCGCCGACGAGGGCCGCTACTCCCTCGTGCTCGCCAATCCGCCGTTCGCCGGCAGCCTCGACTACGAGGCGACCTCGAAGGAGTTAATCAAGGACGTCAAGACGAAGAAGACCGAGCTGCTCTTCCTCGCGCTCTTCCTCCGCCTCCTCAAGCCGGGCGGTCGGGCGGCGGTCATCGTGCCCGATGGCGTGCTCTTCGGCTCCAGCAACGCCCACAAGACGCTCCGCAGGCGGCTGGTCGAGGAGCAGCGGCTCGAGGCCGTCGTCAAGCTCCCCTCCGGCACCTTCCGCCCGTATGCCGGTGTGTCGACCGCGATCCTGCTGTTTACCCGCGTCGATGGCGGCGGGACGACGGACACCGTGTGGTTCTACGACCTCCAGGCCGACGGGTGGTCGCTGGACGACAAGCGGACTCCGCTGCTGCCCGAGGACAAGCTCGGCTGTATGCCGTCCGCCCACCTCTCGCCCGAAGATCACCCGCGCAACAACTTGCCTGATGCACTGGCCCGATGGGCTTCGCGCGCAACGGAATCCGAGACGTCACGAGGCCGGACGGAGCAGAGCTTCGTCGTGCCGAAGGCGGACATCGTCGCCCAGGGCTATGACCTGTCGCTCAACCGCTACAAGGAAGTGGTCCACGACGAGGTCGAGCACCGCGACCCGCTGGACATCATCGCCGACCTCGAAGCCCTCGAGCTGGAAATCCAGCAAGGCCTCGCCGACCTGAAAGCCATGCTCAAGTGAAAGTCGGTTGGACGACCGCTGCTCTTGGCGACGTCGCCGACATTCAGCGACGAGGAGTCGATCCGACTTCCATCGCAGACGACACTGCCTATTTAGGTCTTGAGCACATCGAAAGTGGGGGCCGCATCATCGGGATGTCCACTATCAGAGAGTCAGCGGTGGCTAGCACCAAGTTCCGCTTCGGCCCGGAGCACATTCTGTTCGGGAAGTTGCGCCCCTACTTGGCCAAGATCGCGGCCCCGGACTTCCCCGGAGTGTGTAGCACTGACATCCTTCCCATTAGGCCGAAGGCTCAACTCGACGCGGGATACCTCAAGCACTTCCTGCGTCAACCGGTGATCGTCGATTTGGCCTCTGCGCGGGCTACGGGTGCAAATCTGCCTCGTTTGAGCCCCTCCGAGTTGGCCAGGTTCGAGTTGCCGCTGCCGCCGATCGAGGAGCAGCGCCGCATCGCCACCATTCTCGACCATGTCGCCATCGTGCGGGATCGCTCCGTAGAGGGACTGAAT
>JBAQXA010000124.1:0-9018 GCA_049299195.1 Nocardioides sp. | reverse complement strand
GGGCAGGTCGCAGGTCAGCCCGAGCCGCGACGGCTGGATGCGCACCGGGAGCCCGGCGACGTCCAGCCGGGAGGCGATCGTCGCGGTGGTGCTGAACTCCTCCTGACTCAACTCCGGATGCATGTGGAGGTGCCGCCGGAAGGCGATCGCCTCCTCGGCGTGGTGGGCCAACAGGTCATCGAGGAACCGCTCAAGGGTGGTCATCCGGCGCTGGTCGCTCCCGCGCCACCGGGTGCCGCGACGACACCGTTGGGGCTGTTGGTCTCGAGCTCGCCCACCAAGGCGTGCACCACGTCATACAGCGTGGCGCCGTCGGCGACCATCCGCCGCTGACGCTCATAGCTCGCGCCGTGCTCGACGATCCGCGCGACGCTCGCCAACTCCTCGGTGCACCCGAGCTTGGCGGCGGTGGGAGCGAGGTCGGCCAGCAGCGCGGGGAGCGCCTCGCGCAACACCTTCCGTTCGCCCTTTTGGTTGACGACGATCGCGGCATCAAGGCCATAGCGGGCGGCGAGCCACTTGTTCTCGCGCAGGATCCAGCGCGGCGGAGAGGGCAACGGCTCGCCCTCGTCGATCGCCGTCGCGATGCGGGTCACTAGGCACTGGGCGAGCGCGGCCACGGCGCCCACCTCGCCTAGGGTCGAGGGGCCGTCGCACATGCGCAACTCGACCGTGCCGAACTCGGGGTGCGGGCGCACGTCCCACCAGATGGCGCGGATGCTGTCGATGGCCCCGGCCGACAGGAGCGAGTCGTACATGCCCGCGAACTCATCCCATCCACTCAGCAGGTGCGGGAAGCCCGCGGTCGGCATCGCCTCCAGCACCGTCGTGCGGCACGACGCCAGGCCGGTGTCGTCGCGCTCGTAGTAGGGGCTCGATGCGGTGAGCGCGAGGAAGTAGGGGTGGTAGAACATCAGCGTGTTGACGACGGCGATCGCCTTGTCGGCGTTGTCCACCCCCACGTGATAGTGCGCGCTGCAGATCTGTGCCCGCCGCGCGATCCACTGCGTTTCGTTGAGCTGCAGCTCATAACGGTCGTCGCGGGTGAGCTCTGCGGTGCGCCAGTCGGAGATCGGGTGGGTGCCGCAACTGATCAGCCGTAGGCCGAGTGCGCGCGCTCCCTCTTGCAGTCGCGCCAGGGTCTGGGCGAGGTCGGCCTTGGCCTCCGCGACCGTCGTACACACATCGGTGACCATCTCGATGGTGTGCTCAAACGCTTCGTGCTTGACCTTGGCCGCGCCGCTCGCCAACTCGATGGGCCCGACCTCGTCGAGAAGGCGAGATGCCGCGTTGGCCAACTGCATCGTGCGGCCGTCGATGATGAAGAGTTCGACCTCGACTCCGAGCGTGGAGGGGCGGGACGGCACAAAGGAAAGATTCGGCATCGGGGTCTCTCGGTGATGGGCCCACGCCGTCGGAGGCCTCTGCTTCGGATTGTGCTCCCGTCGCCTCCCGACGGCAACGGGTCTGGGTAACAGAGCCTCGATCGGCCCGTCAGGAGCTCGGTATTGCCCCTTCAGAGTTGACTCGGGAGACGAGGAACGGGCCCGTGACCGGTACCAGGTGCCCACCGCACCCGGGCTCTGGGTTACGAACCCACCACACCCGGTAGCCGACAACACGGCGACTACGTGCAAATAGCCCAGCAGGCCGCGCGAGCCAGGGCAGTCGACCGTACGCAAGCCTCAGCACACAACCCGACCGGTACGACGACCTCACCCGTCGCATGAGCCAGACCGGCCTGCCCCGCTCTCGCTGGCGCCTATCACCATGCCGCCTATCGAGGGCAACGTGTCTCCCTCGTTCATGAGCCCTATCAAGCCGGGGGAGCACTACCTCGCCGGTGGGTTCGGAGACGATCAGGACGAGAAGGGCGCTGCCCGAGCGGCCACTTGCCGGTAGCCTGCCCTCAGGGGCATCTGGAGGCGACCGGAGCCAAACATTGAGAGCTGGGTCAATGCGCAGTCACATCGCGGCGATTGTCACAGCGCCACTTGCCGCACTCGCATGCCTTGTGGTGTCGCCTGCAGCCATCGCGGACGACGCCACGGGAAGTGCAACCCGATACGTCGGGCCGGGGAACTCCTACGAGTACCTATACTGGAATGTGAGCACTCGCCGAGAGCGCATGTTCATCTACTTCGAGGGAAATCCGGCCGGCTCAGCCACCTACTGCATTGACATCAAGATGGATGTACGTACCGGCGGTGGTCACTACGATGCTCGAGTGCTGCGGAACTGCAATCCCGGGCATTCATGGGAGACTGACCCTGGGGCCGACGGCTACTGGGAAGAGCCTTCGGGATGGCAGGATCGCAGTGTGTCGGCTTTCAAGAAGCTGGTTGCCTACCGCATTGAGGATGACTTGAGTTCGTGGTCGAACGCAGGGTGGGTCGAAGACGGCGAAAATAACGGCGTGGTATGGGCGGATGGCGCGCCGGGCCAGGGTACGAAGTCGGTCAGAATCCGCACCCTATACGACAATGGTGACGAGGCGAGCGATATCCATGAGCTCAGGCGCTGCCCGGGACTCAATTTGCCTGGCACATTGAACTGCATATAGAGGAGATGGCATGGTTTCCGGCGCCGAGAAATTCGCCCTAGTCCTGGCCTTATTCGCGCTAAGTGCGTGCGGGACGGTTCGCTCCTCTGTCGGCGATAGCCCTGGTGCAACGCCGCGCGAGACGGCGAGCGTGGCGGAGCGCATCTACAGTGAGTTCGCTGGAACGCCTGAACAACACGCTGCTGTCGAAGTGGTCGCGGCTTATCGGCTGAACGGTCGGTTTAGCGAGTGTTTGGCGTCGCGTGGCTTCAATCAGCCGTGGCAGAACTACATCAGAGTCGCTGCGCCCCGGGACCCGCTCGCGGCCAGTATTTGGGGATCCGAGGCCGATCGAGGGATCGGCTACTTCACTCGGCAACTGCAAGGTAGTGCCGCCGAAACTCGGAGCGGGGTTGCCGCCGAGGCCACGACGAGCGCGGCGCAAGGAGAAGCCCAAGTAGAGTGTCGGAAGCGTAACGAGGGTCCGAGTGACGACTCCATCGACGAGTTGCGGACCCCTCCGGAGAGTGTGAGCCTGCAACAGGATTGGGCGGCGATGCTGGCGGAGACCGGCGAGTCGATCGCCCCGGGCCGCGAATATTCAGCGTGTATCGAGAAGACGTTGCCCGCGGCTCTCGGGGTCGAGTCGATGCAGGACGTGTCGGCTGAACTCGATCCCAAAATCCCCCCTTCACAGGTGCCCTTGAACGATTCTGAACCTGCTAGCCCGGCTTGGGAGAATTTGGTTAAAGCGGAGCGTCGCTATTCCGCCGCGGACTGGGAATGTCGGCGTGCCCACTTCGATGAATTGATGCTTGCCCTAGCCCCAAGACTGGCGGACTTTGAAGTGGGGCATTCCGATAAGTTGGCAGCGCTGTCCCGCTATTGGGCGGACGTCGAGAAGGAGGCCGTTGGCTACGGCTGGGACGGCTCGCTCGATGTGAGCTGGGATCTTCCCCTGAAGGGGTAGAGCGCGTCGTTCTTGCGGCCGCCGTGACCGTGGATCTCTTGCTGCACGCGGCGTCGGACCTCATCGACGGCCTGGGTGCCGAGCTTGACTCGGTGAACACCTTCGTCGGACACACGGGCTCTTCGCAGCGCCAGGTCCGCTTGCGCCACACCAGTCGGACCGGACGGTCGAAGCGCGGTGCGTCGACCAGTCTCACGTCGCTACGGCCGTGGCTGCCTGCGACCACGCCGCAGGCCGTGCAGCCCCATCGGCGCCCGTTCCGACTCGACCCGCACGGTCAGCACACCAACGTCACGCCGTCACCGGCGCGCCGCTCACCCCCCCTGCTACTACAGGCAGGAGGAGAAGACCGGGAGCTGGACGCGCCAGTCGTCGTTGTTGTCGCCGCTAAACGTCTCTTCCATCGTGAATCGGAAGGTCAGCGTGACTGAACCAGTGGTCGTGGCCGTGTAGGGGATGGAGGTCAGGGTGTACCACTGACCCACGGTAGTCCCGTCACCCCATTCGGAGACCGGGTAGCCACCGTTTTCAAACCTCCCGGGGCAGTCCCAGATGGGCTCAATCTGCACGGGGGTGACTCCGGCGGCCGGCGCCTGGGCATCTTGGGTGTATCCCTGCCAGATCGTCGTGGTGCCGAGCAGGATGTCGAAACTGGCGTTTTGTGTTGGGGGGTTGTCGCCGCAGCCGTTCGCGCCATAGCCAGGCGCGGTTTGGACCTGCGCGGAGAGGATGTACTGCTGACCGGCGACCAGCGGGAGGGTGGTGGTCGAGGTGACGGTGCAGGTGGTAAATGGCGCTGCGTCCCTGAGCATGTAGAACTGAGTGCCGTTCCATCCCAATGCGGCTCCGCCATTGGTACAGGTCTGGCTGACGGTCCAACTCGCCGCGGTGGTGGGGATCGGCGGCGGCGTGCACGGCGGGGACGCCGCAAATGCCGGGGCGGGGACAGCCAAGGCCACGACTGGCGCTGCCCACGCCGTCCCACGCATCAAAGTCCGACGATTTAACCCGGTATCCCCTACCTGCGTCACGGCGGAACCATAACAAATATGAATAAAAGCCGCTAGCATGCCCCCTTATGGTTGGTCCACGTGATGTGTGAGTTTTTGTCGCCCGCGGTAGCGGGCAGGAAGGCTTCACTTCATGACGACCAGGAAGAAGCACGCCCGCGAGTAGGTGGTGCGCAAGCTCGCCGGGGCGGACCGGCTGCTCGCCACTGGCGCTGACAACGCCGAGGTTGCCCGCCAGCTCGGTGTCAGCGAGCAGACCCACTACGCACGGCACGACCAACACCATCCTGACCAGCCAGTCCCGGACCAGCCAGCCCCAGACTCACAGATGGCTTCTGTGGCTCCCGGAATTAGCGGATCGCGACCTTGCCCAGTGAGTAGCGGCCCTTCGTGCGCCCCTCGTTGGCCAGCCGCATCGGCGCGAGGTAGCCGCGTGGGTCGCGGACGACGATGGCGAGCGTGTACCTCCCGCGGGGCAACGCAGGCAGTGTGAACCGACGGCCAAACGTCTTTGCCCCCGGCCGAAGACGACGCAGATCCCACCCCAGATCCGTGGTGGCTCGCGCCCTCCCCTTCCGCATCAGCACCGCCTGCACCCGCCAGTCGTCGTAGGTCGCAGCGGAGCCGGCGTTGTGCCACCGCACCCGCAGCCGCAACGAGCCGCCGCTGCGCATCTGGGGTTTGTAGCGGGCCTTGACCATCCCATAGCGATAGCCGGCGCGCTTGGAGGCACGTTGGAACGCGCTCTTCTGCTTCGCCGACAACTGGGCGTACGGCGTCAAATAGCTCGCGCTGGACACGAGCGACACGTGATAGCGCCGCACCTGCCGTGCGCCCCGCACCATCGAGGTGGTCGGCGTGCGGCACCACTCGCTCACGACCGGTGCAGTGCGCCACCGCACGCGCATGATTGGCGAGGACGGCAGGTTGGAGAACATCTGCCGCTCGCCCAGGCAGTCGACCCGCAAACCCAACCGCGGCGTCAGGCTCAGCGCATGATGGACGAGGTCGGCGTCGGCCGCGTTGATGACGACGTGGGTGGTGGGGAAGGCATTCAACACCGCGCGCACGACCCGCTCCGCGTTGGCCTGGGTGATCCGCGTCCCACCGGAGGTGGCATGCCACTCGCCGTAATCGCCGTACCCCCCGACATCGACCCAGCCGAGCCGTGGGTCGGCGCCATAGCGAGCGCCCAGCGTGGACATCAGCCGCTCCCACGCGGCGAGGAATGCCGGGTCGTTCCAGTCCGGGGTGCTGCGGCCCGGTTGGCGCGGCAGCCAGGTCGGCGTCGCGTCGAGCCAGCAGCCGGGGCAGTAGGCCATCACTCGGAACCCGAAGCGCCCGCCTCGACGCGACGCGTCGCGCAGGCCGCTGTCGAACCACGAGAAATCGTAGCTGCCCTGAGTCGGCTCGATCCTGCTCCAGGCGACCTGATCGCGGTAATAGAGGTCGCGCACCGGCCAGCCCTTCGGCCGCACCGCACCGGACATCCACTGGTATTGGCCGCGCAGCGAGTTGGGGATCTCGCGGGCACTGAGCGGGATCACCCGCGGCCGCACCTCGACCGCGACGGCATCCACTGGCACCGCGAAGAGGCTGGCCGCCACGGCAGCGAGCACGGAGCCGAGCGCCAGCTTGCGCAGGAGCAGTGCCTTCATGGGGAGTGAGCATGACAGCGTCGAGGCGGGCAGTTAAGAGCTGGTTTCGCCTGTCGGTCTAGACCGCTCCTGATGACTGTCGGTGGTCCCTGTTTGGGTTGAGGTATGTCAACGACGGCGCTGCGCGAGACCCCGGCGGGGGAGCCCGCTGGCGCGCTGTCACGGGCGGAGATCTTGGCCTTCACCCGGCAGGCGCGGGCCGATGTAGCGGCGGCCAACGTGCGGGTGCTGATGGGCGCCGCGGAGTGGGTCGTGCTGCACGCCACCTGCCCCGGCGGGGAGGCGGAGGCGTCACATCCGGAGACCGATGGGGCGGTGTCCCTGACCGGTGAGGGGGCCCCCGGCCTCCGCGAGACCGCCCTGGTGGAGTTCGGCGCTGCCGTCGGTGTCTCGACCGCGTCCGCCCGGCTGCTCTTGGCCCACGCCGCCGAGTTGGTCTACCGGCTGCCCCGGGTGTGGCGGCGGGTCCAAGCGGGTGAGGTCGAGGTATGGCGAGCTCGGCGCATCGCCGACACGACCGTCACGCTCAGCCTGGAGTGCGCAGGCTTCGTCGACGAGCAGCTTGCTCCGGTGGCCCATGTTTGCGGGAGCACGCGGATCGATGGAGCGGTCGAGATCGCTCGCGCACGCTTCGACAGCGCCAGCGTTGCCGATGCCGACCTCGACGAGGCGGCTCATCGGGGCGTGCGGGTCGACCCGCTGGTGCGCCCCGGCGGGACGGTGGGCCTCGATCTGTGCCTCGACCTCGCCGACGCGCTCGATTTCGACCGGGCGGTCGGCCAGATGGCCGAGCTCCTGGCCTTGCAGGGCAACACCGAAGACCTCGACGCCCGCCGCGCTCTCGCGGTGGGGGAGATCGCGCGCCGCCAGCTCGGCACCGACCTCTTCGGCCGAGGTCCCGACGGCAAACCGGTCCGCGCCGCCGCGCGGCCTCCGATCCAGCTCTACCTCCACCTGCGTCCCCACGACCTCCACCGCGAGGGCCGTGGCCTCACCCTCGAGATCGGCAATGCAGTGGGCGGCACCATCACCGAAGAGGCGCTCGAGCGGTGGTACTTCAATCCCGACAGTCGAGTCACGGTCAAGCCCGTCATTGACCTCAACGACGAGACCAGCCGTGACGAGACCAGCTCCGCCGGCACCGTAGTGCCCGCTCGGCTCGTCGAGCGCATCTATCTTCGCGATAAGACATGCGTGTTTCCGTGGTGTGGCCGCCCGGCGCGACCGCCCACCGATCGTCAGGGCACCGACTGCGACCACATCGTCCCCTCAGGTGAGGGTGGGCCCACCTCGATGGGCAACCTCGCGGCCCTCTGTCGCCGTCACCACCGGCACAAGACCTTCTTCGGCTGGAGCTACACCCCTTTGCGACCCGGTCGCTACCTCTGGACCGCGCCCGACGGGGCGCGCTATCTCCGCGACGGTGCGACCACCCGCGCGCTCGACCCCGACCCGCCGCCCACGGCACACCGGCTCGATGAGCACTCCTCACCCTGGCGATGGGCCACACTGCCCGCGCTCACTAGGGTTCCGACGAGGGGTCCGCGAGCAGCCCCCGACCCGCCGCCCTTCTAGGCGCTTCTGACTCGATAGGGTTTCGTCATGACGCACCGTGCCGACTGGGAGCGCGCGGTGGCCGGAGTGCTGCGCAAGACCGGCCGACTGGCCACTGAAGCCGCAGACCATGAGGCCATTGCGACCATTACTCGCCACACCATCGACGGCATCGAGGTGCATCCTCTTCCCGAGCCGACGCCACCGCCAAGCGCAGCCACGCGCGGCCGCGCTCGCGGCAACTGGGACATCCGCGTGCTCGCTGATCCCGACGCGGTTGGGCTCGAAGAGGGCGCCACCTCAGTATGGTTCCCGAGGGCTGACCAGCACCGACTGCAAGCTCAGCTCGAAGCGCTGGCACTCGACCGCACGCCTGTGATCCTCGACGGCCACCCCGACAGTGCCCCAGCCAGCGTCACCACCTTCCGTCGCGCGCTGGGCAATCGGCAGGCCGCGCCGACCACCAACCTCGGCTATGACGCGGCGGCCTCCGACGCGGCTGCCAACCCCCAAGCCCTGGCCGACCTCCTCGAAGCCGCCCGCGAGCTTGGCGTCTTGGCCGCAGTGGCCGACGCCACCACAATCCATGACCGCGGGGCGAGCGATGTGCTGGAGCTTGCCTACGCGCTCGCCTGCGGCACGGCGTGGCTCCGCGCCGCCGCCGCTCACGGTCTCTCCGCGGAGGAGGCTGCGGCTCTCCTCGAGTTCCGGTTTGCCGCGACCGCCGACCAGTTCGCGACGATCGCCAAGTTGCGTGCCGCCCGATCCTGCTGGGCCAGCCTGTGCCCCGATGCCCCGATCATGCGTCAACACGCGGTCACGAGTCGCCCGATGATGACTCGGTACGACGCGCACACCAACCTGCTGCGCACCACGGTCGCCGCCTTCTCGGCCGCGGTCGGCGGGGCCGACTCGATCACCGTGCTGCCCTACGACGCTGCCTTGGGCGAGCCCGATGCCGACGCGCGGCGGTTGGCTCGCAACATCTCCGCGCTCCTTCACGCCGAATCCCACCTGGGGGTCGTGGACGATCCGGCCGGAGGCGCCCCCGCTGTCGAGGCACTGACCAACAGTCTCGCCGCGGCGGCCCTTGCTCAGCTGGAGGAGATCGAAGCGGCCGGCGGCATCGGTTCGGCCGGGGCCGATGCGTGGTGTGAGCAGGCCCTGACCGCGATCCGCGAGCGGCGTGACCGCGCGATCGCCACTCGGCGGCAACCGATCACCGGGGTCAGCGAGTTCCCCCTCGCCGACGAGTCGCCGATCCACCGCGACGGCACCCCGCTC
>JBAQXA010000123.1:0-1625 GCA_049299195.1 Nocardioides sp. | reverse complement strand
GCTAGATCACTCCAGCAGGCCCATCTTTGGTCTCCAGGGGACCCCGGCAACCATGCGAGACGGCTTCGTCCCCCCAGGTGGCCCCCCGGCACACCCAGTCGAAGCACCGGATTTCCCCTGCCCGGTGGCGCTCCCCAGCAACCCACCCGGCCCTCCGGCCCCCCGCGTCTCGTAGCAGAAACGATCTTGCCCCAAACCCATGACGGAGAACTAGAACCTGTTCCACCATTTGGTCCCTTTGACGGTCGCGGCTCGACCGAACGGCTGATGAGGGGCCTCCGGCGGCCCCACCGGCTAGGTTGGTGCACCCACCGCCTCGACCGAGTTGCCCCGTGACGGAACCGGTCGCCACCGGGGAAGGAGCCAAGGTCGTGCGCTCTCCGCGAACCGTTGCCGTCGCCCTCCTGCTCTGGCTGGGCCTGACCTGCCTCGTCTTCAGCTTTTTGTTCTTCAACGCGAGCCGCAACATCCTGCTGGCCGGCCACGAGGCATCACTCAGTCCGACGTGGTCGCGCACGGTGGTGTTGCAGACCGGGCCGCTACTGCCCGATGTCCGCTTCTCGTCCGGCGCCCCGATCGGCGTGGCCATCACGTTGGGTGGGACCGAAGCCTCCTCCTCCGGGACGCAGATGGAGCGCTATGCGGTGCTGGCGAGCCATCCCCAGGGGCAGATCGAGACGGTCAAGAAGGAGTTGTTCGACCTCGCGTGGGAAGCGTTGCTCCGCAGTCTGGCCGCGGCAGCGATCCCAGCCGGAGGTCTGCTGTTGCTCGGCGCGCGCCGGCGCGCGGAACTGGCGAGCAAGACCGCCAGCGTGGGGGGTGTGGCCACCCTGTGCGTGTTCGCCTTGATCGTCGCCGGGCTCTGGCAACCCTGGCGGCAACCGCAACCGGAGGTGAGTGAAGCGCGGAACTGGCGACCGCTGGCCGACTTCCTGGGCGACCAAGTCGCCATCCCCGAGTCCCTGCGTCGCGTCGAGTTGAGCGATGACCCCACCGCGCAGCAATCCGCGCGCTTACTCACCAGTGCGCTCGACACCTACCGGCAGAGCGACGAGCGCTACGGCTCGGCGGCGGCGGAGGTCAAGAAGCTGAAGTTCCACCAGCCGGCGGCAGACGAGACGGTGGCGATCCTGCTCACCGATCGCCATGACAACGTGGGCATGGATCAGGTTCACCGGGCCGTCGCAGACGCCGCCGGCGCCACTGTGGTGATGACCGGCGGAGATGACACCTCCACGGGCAGCAAGTGGGAGGCATTCAGTCTCGATTCCTTGGATGCCGCCTTCTCCGGCTACGAGAAGTACGGAGTGGCCGGCAACCATGACTTCGGCGGCTTCGTCCCGCAGCGACTGGCCGACGACGGCTGGACCATGCTCGATCTAAAGGTGATCGACGGCCCGGGAGGCAGCGCCATTCTGGGAGTCGATGACCCCCGGTCCAGCGGCCTCGGCGCCTGGCGGGAAAGCATGAGTGTGAGCTTCGCCGAAGTGGAACACAAGGTGGCGGAGGTGGCCTGCGGTTCGGAGCGACGGGTCGCCACGTTGCTTGTTCACGACTCGAATCTCGGTCGAGAGGCCCTCGCTCGAGGATGCGCCGACCTTGTCGTCGGCGGACACGTACACGTG
>JBAQXA010000122.1:0-1861 GCA_049299195.1 Nocardioides sp. | reverse complement strand
AGGAGCGGTCCAGCTCGTCTAGCTCCGCGACCAGGGCGGTGGCTCGGGAGTGGTAGCCGCTGGCTTCGCCCGGATCGATCGCAGCCAGTTGGTCCGCGACGGCCTCGGCGAGCTTCCCGAGCCGCACCGGGTCGAGCCAGAAGTGCGGATCCGCCCGCCCCGACGACGCCTCAAGGTCGACCACCTGCGCGGCATCGAGGACCACTCCGCTCGCGTTCTGCTCGACCGCGGTGTCGATCGGCGGTTGGAAGCCCTTGAGCACCAGCACCAGATCCGCGCTCGCGAGGGAGACCATCTGGCGCACCGAGGGCTCCAGGTCGTGGGGCTCGACGCCCGGTTTGGTCAGGTTGGTCACCTCCGCCTGATCGCCCGCGACCCGGTCGGCCACGAAGGCCAGCGGATAGAAGGCCGCCGCAACCCGCGGACCGTCCGGGTTGCCCGAGCCGGAGCCAGATCCCGAGCCATTGCCCCCGCCACCGGAACACGAGCTGAGCACGAGGGTGGCAGCCAGCCCGGCGCACGCGAGCGCGACCGAGATGATCGGGCGACGCGCAGGCTTCTGACGCGCAAGATCGCGTCGCACAGGCTTCATGAGAATGATTCTCAGACTTATTGAGAACCATTGTCAAGTGGCTACGCTGGGCCAGTGATCGTTGTGAGCCGCTTCCACGTCGAGCCCGAGGACCCCCAAGATCCCGGTGCGACGGAGTTCCGCAGGGGGCTGGAGCACGCCCTCGCGCTACTGGCGGCCAAGCCCGGCTATCTCGACGGCGAGATCGGGCGTAATGTGGACGACCCGGCACTGTGGACGCTGGTCACCCGCTGGGCCAATCCGGGGAGCTACCGCCGCGCGCTGTCGGCATACGACGTGAAGCTTGAAGCCCTCCCACTGCTCTACCGGGCCATCGACGAGCCGAGCGCCTATGAAGTGGTGCGGCCGGGAGGCGACCTCAACCGGGTCGAGTCGCGCTCGTTAGACTGACCGCTCCGCAGCCCAACAGCCAGTCGGGCGCGCTCTCGATGAAGGAAATCCCCGTGGCCAAGAAGCCTCCGTCCGCCCTCGAACACGTCGTCTCGCTCTGCAAGCGGCGCGGCTTCGTCTATCCGTGTGGCGAGATCTATGGCGGCACCCGCTCAGCGTGGGACTACGGACCGCTCGGCGTGGAGCTCAAGGAAAACGTCAAGCGCCAGTGGTGGCGCTCCATGGTGACCGCCCGCGAAGACGTCGTCGGTCTTGACTCCAGCGTGATCCTGCCGACGCGCACGTGGGAGGCCAGCGGCCACGTCGGCACCTTCTCCGACCCGCTCACCGAGTGCACGTCGTGTCACAAGCGCTTCCGCGCCGACCACATGCAAGAGGATTTCGCGAGCAAGAAGGGGATCGATGACCCCGACTCGGTCGACCTTGCCCTGCTCGCCTGCCCCAACTGCGGCACCCGCGGGCAGTGGACCGAGCCGCGCGCCTTCAACATGATGCTCAAGACCTATCTCGGCGTGATCGAGGACGAGTCGGGCCTGCACTACCTGCGCCCCGAGACGGCTCAAGGCATCTTCCTCAACTTCGCCAACGTGGTGACCTCCAGCCGCAAGAAGCCGCCATTTGGCATCGCGCAGGTCGGCAAGTCCTTCCGCAACGAGATCACCCCCGGCAACTTCATCTTCCGCACCCGTGAGTTTGAGCAGATGGAGATGGAGTTCTTCGTCAGGCCCGGTGAAGACGAGGAGTGGCACCGCTACTGGATCGACGAGCGCACCCGGTGGTACGTCGACCTCGGCATCGACCCGGACAACCTGCGGCACTACGCGCACCCGCAGGAGAAGCTGAGCCACTACTCCAAGGGCACCACCGACATCGAGTACC
>JBAQXA010000121.1:0-4220 GCA_049299195.1 Nocardioides sp. | reverse complement strand
GCCTACTTCAGGTAGGCGAGGAGGTTGGCGGGTTTTGGCTTCACTTCGACCGGGGAGGTTTCGTACTGCGCGTGGATGCCGTCGATGTAGGTGCGGCAGCGCTCGGTGAGCTGGTTCTTGTCGGTCTGCATCCGGCTCTTGGAGACCAAGATGCCGATGTCGGCGCCCTTGAAGAGGTAGTTGCCCTCGCCATAGACGCGCAGGAAGAACGCCTCGTCGCCCTCGGACAGGTAGTGCCAGTCGAGGGTGTTGCGCTGGTATTCGAGCGAGCCGTCGGACTTCACGCGGTAGATGCCGGTCTTGGGTGCCTTGTCGATGAAGCGCACCTCCTTGGTGGAGGTCTTCATGATCAGCTGGCTCCACACATCGACCGAGGCGAGCTCGCGCCACCGCTCATTGATCTCGTCGACGTCGATGTCGTAGTCGACGCCGAGGTATTCGAGCAGGTGGAAGAGGAAGAGCGGCACATCGGCATACGCCCCCGCGGTCACGTTGGTCATCGAGCTCGCGCCGGAAATGCGCGGGTTGAGCTCACCGAGGTAGACCTCGTCGTCGTCGAGATCGACCAGCACATCGACCTCGAAGAAGCCGCGATAGCCCTCCTCGCGCAGCCGGTCGCCCAGCTTGCGGACGTGTTCGATCGCGCGGGCCCGCTGATCGTCGTTGAGGGCACCGGGATAGAGGTCGTTGCCGCACCAACCACCGCGGTACGGCGTGAGCTCCTTGTAGCCGGTCAAGTCGGTCATGAAGGGACCCACGATCGTGCCGTGGCGGGTGTTGACGGCCTCGACCGCGGCCGCGCGGTTGCGGATCCGCTTCATCACCTTGATCTCTTCGCCGACGACGTCGGTGGCGCACTTGTTCCAGTCGTCGCGGCTCGCGACGAAGTACGTCGTCTTGCCGGAGTCGCCGTAGGCCGTCTGGATGACCAGGTCCTTGCCGAGCTTGGCCGCGCGTGCCTGCTTCATCAGGTCGGTCCACGAGCTGACGGTGGTGAGCACGTTGGGGACGCTCGAGGCTCCCGCCTCCTCACCCAGACGCGTGGTGGTGATCTTGGAATCGAGGTAGGTCCGCAGCGCGTGGGTCGGCAGGATCAGGTCGTAGCCCTGCTCCTCGCAGATGCGCTCGGTCTCCTCATCGAAGAACACCATGACGACCTTGGGCCGGTCGCCCTCGTTGCGGATCTGGGCAGCGATATGGGCCTGCACCGCCGGGTGGGTCAGCAGGTAGTTGTTGATGTCCTCACCGGAGGTGAACGGCGCGTGCTCGATCTCGACCGGCGAGAAGACGCGCGGGTGGTAGCCGTCCCACGAGTCGTAGTAGGTGATGAAGGAGAAGTTGCGCACCCAGCGGTCGAGCCCCAGCAGATTGAATGCCGTGGGGCCGAGGAAGAAGATCGGCGTCTCGTTGGTGCGGAAGAAGGTCCGGATCTCGGAGATGTTGCGCAGCTTGCGCCCGCTGACGCTCGGCGCCGCGCCGGCGAATCCGGCCGCGCCACCCTCCGGCGAGGTGGACCCGCCCTTGATCGCGCCGCCTTTGATGGCCCCGCCCGTGGCCCCACCGGAGATCGTGCCGCCGCCCTTGGCGCCCACGTCGACGAGCGCGGCCGCAGTCGCGCTGGACTTCGCGGGAGCAACCTTGCGCGCCACGGGAGCCTTCTTCGCCCCAGCGCCAGCCGCAGTCTTGGCAGCGGTCTCTGCCCCGGCCTTCGCCTCGGTTTTGGCCTCAGTCTTCGCAGCAGTTTTGGCGGCAGTCTTAGCCGGCGCCTTCTTCGCAGGCGCCTTCTTGGCTGCGACCTTCTTCGCAGGCGCCGCGCGCTTGCGGCTGGGTTTAGCCGTGGTCACCTCGGGGGTGGACTCTGCGGCGGCGGACTCGTTGGGGGGGTTCTCCTCGTTGGCCATGGACGCATCCTGCCGGATGGAGACCCGTCAGCGCAGCATCGAAACCTCATCAGATCGCCCGCTTAAGATTTCGGCACAGGCCGTGAGGCAGGCAAGCCCGTCGCTGAACAGCTGCGGACTCTGCGGCGTCGGCCAACTGGAAAGCTTGACGGCGACCATCTGACTCTCTCCATCGAGCATGATCGTCTGGCCGTGCACCCCGAGGCAGAGCAGTTGACGACCACCCTGGCGCGGCACCCAGAACTGGTTGCGATAGATCCCCTGCGCCGGGTACGGGGCGTTGGGTCCGAGCCGCTCGCCCACCCGCGCATGAAACGCCGCCACCGAGTCCGGTTGGCCGATCCGCGTGTCCTTGATAAACATCGTCGGCACGATCTGTTTGCGCCCCACCGACCCGCCATCAAGCAACATCTGGCCGAACCGCGCCACATCCCGCGGGATGAGCGACAGGCCGCCGGACGCGAGCGGATCGCCCACCCGATCGACCGTCATCAAGCCGTCGGCTTCGGCGCCGACCGGGCCGAGCAGCCAGTCGCTGATCAGTTCGGCAAGCGGCACCCCGGTCACCTCTTCGATCACCCAGCCGAGCACCTCGGTGTCGAGCGAGCGATAGCTGAAGGGGCCTCCGTTGAGCCCGACTCGCGGCACGTACGCGGCGTACTCGCGCAGGGAGAGTGTGGCCGCCTGGCCGGTCTCGTCTCGCCACCCGACGATCTCTCCCATGATCGCCAACTCGCCACCCGGGTCATCATGAATCTCCGCGTAGTCGCCGCCGGTGCGCATGTCGAGCAGGTCGCGCACGGTCACTCCGGCGTAGCCGCCGTTGGCCAGCGCCGGTACGTAGGCCGCCGCGGGAGCCTCGGGCACGAGTTCGCCCCGATCGATCAGGATGCCGGCCAGGCAGCCGACCCACGACTTCGTCACCGAGTGCAGCGGGTGGGGTGTCGTCTCGGCGGCCGGATCGGCATACCACTCCGCGGCGATCCTGCCCTCGTGGAGCACGACGAGTGCGTCGGTATGCGTCGCGATCAACAGGCTGCGGAGCGTGGGGGTCCCGCCCAAGCTGTCGTGGGTGCGGGTGGTGAGCAGTCGCCGCGGCTTGGGCGGCAGCGGTCGCACCGGACCGCCGCCCCGGGAGACCGGAACCGTCATCACCCGGGCAGCCTATGCCGCCCACCCGCGTCAAGCCGAGTTTGACAGCGTCGGCGTGTCAAGCCATCCTTGACGTATGCCGCTCGCTGACGCCCCCGCAATGCCCCGTGACACCGCCGATTGGGAGGAGTGGGTGACCTACGGCTTGCTGTGGGCCAGGCGCTCGCCGGTCGAGCTGACAACCGCAAGCCCCGCTGGGCCCGCGACCACAAGCCCACCCACAAGCCCGCCCCCCACCCCCCGCTCACTGACGATGCACGCCTACCGCGAGGCCCGTCCGGGCCCACGCTGGCGCGCGCTCTTTGACGCCACGTGGCCGGCCTACCGGGCGTGGTACCTGAGCGAGGGCGAGGCCGCCCGCCCGTCCCTGGCCGAGTGCCGCGAAGCGATCGCGACGCATCTCCCCGGACTGCTCGGCACCTGGGAGCGGCTCGGGGAGCTGGCGGGTGACGAGCTCGCCGCCCGAATGCTGTCGATGTGGCGCGCGCCGGCCTTCGCGGTCAACTGCTCGCAGGCGGTCATCCCCGGCGAGCGCCCCGTGGTGGTCCGCAACTACGACTACGACCCGGCGCTCTTTGAGGGGGTCATCGCGTCCACCGACTACTCCGGCGGTCGGACTGTGCTCGGCACCAGCGACATGTTGTGGGGACTCCTCGACGGGATGAATCCCACGCTGGCCGTCTCGCTGACCTATGGCGGGCGAGGATCGGTCGGCCCGGGCTTCGCGATCCCGATCGTGATCCGCTACCTGCTCGAGACCTGCGGCACCGTCGCGGCGGCGATCGAGGCGTTGCGCCGGATCCCGGTCTCGCAGAGCTACAACATCGCCCTCGCCGACACGACCGGCGACCACGCCACGGTCTATGTCGCGCCGGGCGCCGACGCGGTCGTCAGCCGGCTCCAGGCGACCACGAACCACTTCCTCGACGTGGTCGAGCGCCCCGAGCACGCGGCGCGCTTCCGCAGCGTCGAGCGCTTCGATGCGCTGACGCAGATGCGCGCCGACGACGCGAATGAGGGCGACCTGGTCGCGGCGATGTTGGCCACCCCGATGCGCGCCGAGGAGTTCGACGCCGGCTTCGGCACGCTCTACACCGTCTCCTACGCGCCCTCCCCCGACCCGGCCCTCGCCCGGGCAACGTGGCACTGGCCCGGGCAGCACTGGAC
>JBAQXA010000120.1:0-2817 GCA_049299195.1 Nocardioides sp. | reverse complement strand
CCCCTGCATGTCGTGAATCCGGTCCACGGAGACGCGAACGGGGGTGGGCCGATGTGCCGAAGGTAGCGGAAAAACCAAGGATTCAACCGGGGGGCGGACATCGTCGCCCAGAATCGCGGAGGACATGGCTAAGAAAGACGGAGCCATTGAGGTAGAGGGTCGCGTTGTCGAGCCCCTGCCCAATGCGATGTTTCGCATTGAGCTGGAGAACGGCCACAAGGTGCTCGCGCACATCAGTGGCAAGATGCGGCAGCACTACATCCGCATCCTGCCCGAGGATCGCGTCGTTGTAGAGCTCTCGCCCTACGACCTGGCGCGCGGCCGGATCGTCTACCGCTACAAGTAAGAGACCCCCCGGGCCGACCGGCCCGGGTCGCAAATAAGGAGAAGCTGACGTGAAGGTCAACCCGAGCGTCAAGCCGATCTGCGAGAAGTGCAAGGTGATCCGCCGTAACGGTCGGGTCATGGTGATCTGCGAAAACCTGCGCCACAAGCAGCGTCAGGGCTGATCGACGTTCTTCTTCAGGTCGCTTGAAGAACACATAACTGAATAGAGCTGATGAACTCCCAGCACCAGCCCGCGCAGACGCGCGCGGGCCTTCCCCCGGACAGAGGCCGGGGCCCGTCGCAGAGGCGGGGCGGACTGGGAGCAGACCTCTGAAACGAGAAGGAAACGCCACATGGCACGTGTTGCCGGTGTTGATCTCCCCCGCGAAAAGCGGCTGGAGATCGCACTTACCTACATCTACGGGGTGGGTCGCACCACCTCGAAGGAGATTCTCGCCGGTACCGGTCTGAACCCGGATATGCGGGCGAAGGACCTGACTGACGCCGACGTCAGCAAGCTCCGCGAGTACATCGAAGCCTCGGTCAAGGTCGAGGGTGACCTCCGCCGCGAGGTGCAGGCCGACATCCGTCGCAAGATCGAGATCGGCTGCTACCAGGGCCTGCGCCACCGTCGTGGCCTTCCGGTCCACGGTCAGCGCACCAAGACCAATGCCCGCACTCGCAAGGGCCCGAAGAAGACCATCGCCGGGAAGAAGAAGTAATGCCCCCCAAGTCACGCAGTGCCGGCCCCAAGAAGGGCACTCGCCGTCGCGATAAGAAGAACGTTCCGCACGGCCAGGCGCACATCAAGTCGACGTTCAACAACACCATCGTCTCGATCACCGACCCCGAGGGCAACGTGATCAGCTGGGCCAGCTCCGGCCATGTGGGCTTCAAGGGCTCGCGTAAGAGCACCCCGTTCGCCGCGCAGCTCGCTGCCGAGAACGCTGCTCGCAAGGCTCAGGAGAACGGCGTCAAGAAGGTCGACGTTTTCGTTAAGGGACCGGGTTCGGGTCGTGAGACCGCAATCCGCTCGCTGCAGGCAGCTGGCCTCGAGGTCGGCACCATCTCCGACGTGACCCCGCAGCCGCACAACGGCTGCCGCCCGCCCAAGCGGCGCCGGGTCTAACGGGAAAGGGAGGAAGAGAAACCAATGGCTCGCTATACCGGCCCCGCCACCAAGAAGTCCCGTCGTCTTCGCGTCGACCTGATCGGCGGCGACGCTTCGTTCGAGCGTCGCCCCTACCCGCCCGGCCAGCACGGTCGTGCACGCATCAAGGAGTCGGAGTACCTGCTCCAGCTGCAGGAGAAGCAGAAGGCTCGCTTCACCTACGGCGTCATGGAGAAGCAGTTCCGTCGTTACTACGAGGAGGCCAACCGCCGCTCGGGTAAGACCGGCGATGAGCTGCTGAAGATCCTCGAGACCCGTCTCGACAACGTCGTGTACCGCGCCGGTCTGGCTCGTACCCGTCGTCAGGCCCGCCAGCTGGTGACCCACGGCCACTTCACCGTTAACGGTGTTTCGGTGGACGTCCCCAGCTACCGCGTCGGCCAGTACGACATCGTCGATGTCAAGCCGAAGTCGCTGAACACGCTGCCGTTCCAGGTCGCCAAGGAGACCCTGGGCGATCGCCCGGCTCCGGCCTGGCTGCAGGTGGTTCCGTCGACCCTGCGCATCCTCGTGCACAGCGTGCCCGAGCGTGCCCAGATCGTCGTGCCGCTCACCGAGCAGCTCATCGTCGAGTTCTACAGCAAGTAATCGCCGGCGCAGCATCGTGCTGCTCAGGCCCGCAGCAGCAACCGCTGCTCGGATCATCCCCGTGGCCGTCAAATAGTGGTCGGCCGAAGGAGAAGTACTCACCAATGCTTATTTCACAGCGACCCACCCTCTCCGAAGAGGTCCTCGCCGAGAACCGCTCCAAGTTCGTCATTGAGCCCCTGGAGCCGGGCTTCGGCTACACCCTCGGCAACTCGCTGCGGCGCACGCTGCTGTCGTCCATCCCGGGCGCAGCGGTCACCAGCATCCGCATCGACGGTGTCCTGCACGAGTTCACCACCGTCCCGGGCGTGAAGGAGGATGTCACCGACATCATCCTGAACCTCAAGGGCCTCGTGGTCAGCTCGGAAGAGGACGAGCCGGTCACCATGTACGTCCGCAAGCAGGGTCCGGGTGCCGTCACCGGTGCCGACATCGTGCCGCCGGCCGGTGTCGAGGTGCACAACCCCGACCTGCATATCGCGACCCTGAACGACAAGGGCAAGCTCGAGATCGAGCTCGTCGTCGAGCGTGGCCGCGGCTATGTGCCTGCCGTGCAGAACAAGGCCACGGGTGCCGAGATCGGCCGTATTCCGGTCGACTCGATCTACTCGCCGGTCCTCAAGGTGACCTACAAGGTCGAGGCCACCCGCGTCGAGCAGCGCACCGACTTCGATCGTCTGGTGCTCGACGTGGAGACCAAGAACTCCATCTCCGCGCGGGACGCCCTGGCG
>JBAQXA010000119.1:0-1596 GCA_049299195.1 Nocardioides sp. | reverse complement strand
CCGTACCAAACCCCAGCGCGGCTGCGGCCGAAGGCGTGCAGCAGGCGCGCTGCCGGGCCGCGGCGAGCGTGGGGGTCCACCCGGGGGAGCTGCACACCTGCAGCGTAGGCAGATCGGGGAGGATGTCGCCATGAGCTACCGCGCGGCGGATGACCGCTACGACACGATGGAATATCGCTTCACGGGCCGCAGCGGGCTCAAACTCCCGGTGTTGTCGCTGGGGTTGTGGCAGAACTTCGGCACCGACCGGCCCGAGGAGACGCAACGGGCGATGCTGCGCCGCGCCTTCGATCGGGGCGTCACGCACTTCGACTTGGCCAACAACTACGGGCCGCCCTACGGCCGCGCGGAGGAGAACTTCGGTCGCTACCTGCGCGAGGACTTCGCCCCTTATCGCGACGAACTGATCATCTCCACCAAGGCGGGCTGGGACATGTGGCCCGGCCCCTACGGCCAGGGCGGGGGCTCGCGCAAGTATGTCTTGGCCTCCCTCGACCAGTCGCTCGCCCGGATGGGCCTGGACTACGTCGACATCTTCTACAGCCACCGCTTCGATCCGGAGACACCGATCGAGGAGACGATGATGGCCCTCGACACGGCCGTCCGCTCGGGCCGAGCGTTGTATGTCGGCATCTCGTCGTATTCGGCCACCAAGACGCTGCAGGCGGCCGAGATCGCCCGAGACCTCGGCACTCCGCTCCTGATCCACCAGCCGTCGTATTCGATGCTCAACCGCTGGATCGAAGCCGACCTGCTTGACGAGTTGGAGCGCCAGGGCATGGGCTGCATCGGCTTCACCGCGCTCGCTCAGGGCCTGCTGACCGACCGCTACTTGGGCGGCATACCGGCCGACTCGCGGGCTGCGCGCGAAGACTCCTCAATTGCCGGCCTCGACGAGGCCGTGCTGGATCGGGTCCGCGCCCTGCATGAGATCGCGGCCGCTCGTGGCCAGAAGCTCGCCCAAATGGCCCTCCAGTGGGCGCTGCGTGACCCGCGGATGACCTCGTTGGTCATCGGGGCGTCGTCGGTGGAGCAGCTGGACACCAACCTCGACGCGCTCGCGTTCCCCGCGTTGACGGAGGCCGAGCTGAAGGCGATCGACGCGCATGCGGTCGACTCGGGCGTCAATCTGTGGGCCAAGCAGACCGAGGTCTAACGCCGACCTAGGCCTGTGGATAGCCGCCGACGCGTGGGGGCGAAAAGGCCCAAGCTGGGGGGATGGACATCGGGCGGGTGCGCACCGAGCTATTGCGCCTAGGCGGGGCGGCCACCTCGGCCGAGCTGCTCACCGTTGTCTCGCGCCACCAGCTCCGGGCGGCGCTGGAGATGGGTGCGATCACGCGGGTCCGGCGCGATTGCTATGTCCTCGCTGACGCGGTCGATGAAGCTCGCTTGATCGCCCTGCGGGTCGGTGGCACCGTCTCCCACCTCAGTGCGGCGCTCGCGCACGGGTGGCGGGTGAAGTCCACGCCGGAGCGGCCCTGGATCACCGTGCCTCGCGGTCGCCCTCGCGTGCTCGCACCGGCACACGTGCGCGTCGCCGACCTGCCTGAGTGTGAGCTCGGCCTGACCGGGCCGGTGCGCACGGTCATCGAC
>JBAQXA010000118.1:0-6088 GCA_049299195.1 Nocardioides sp. | reverse complement strand
GGGTGGCGGCATACGTCTCGCGGAGGGTGTCGTTGAACTGGCGCACGCTCGCGAAGCCGGCGGCGAAGGCGATGTCGGCGAAGCTCATGTCGGTCGCCTCGATCAGCGTGCGGGCGGTCTGCGCGCGGCGGGCGCGCGCGAGGGCAAGCGGGCCGGCGCCCAGTTCGGTCGTGAGCAGCCGAGTGAGGTGCCTGGGGGTGTAGCCGACGCGCTCGGCGAGCCCGGCGACGCCTTCGCGATCGACGACGCCGTCACAGATCAGCCGCATGGCCCTGCTGGCAGCGTCGCCGGCGAGATCCCAGTCGGGGCTGCCGGGTGTGGCGTCGGGTAGGCACCGTTTGCAGGCCCGGAAGCCTGCCGCCTGCGCGGCTGCGGCGGTCGGGTGGAAGGTGACGTTGGCCAGGGCAGGTGTGCGGGCGGGGCACGACGGGCGGCAATAGATGCCGGTGGTGCGGACGCCGGTGTAGAAGACACCGTCAAACCGCCGATCGCGGCTCTTCACCGCCAGGTAGCGGCTCTCGGTGTCCATGGGTCCATCATGGCCCACCTCACGACCTGCGACTGGCGGGAAACGGACATCGCGGCGGACCGATCCGCTCAGTCCTCGTCGAATGTTTGCGGAGACGTCTTGAGGTCGCGCAGGGAGGGGCAGAGGTAGGCCCACGCGCCCGCCACGATCGCGTGGCGACTCATCTTGTTGATGGGCAGTGGGTGCTCCTCAGCCATCGCGTTGACGTAGCGACTCACCGCGGAGCCGACGCCGAAGTGGCCGCTTGGGTCCAGCCTGGGGGCGGCGCGCTGACCGGTCAGCCACGCGCACGCGCGATCGCCTTCGGCGGTGATCTCCTCGGCGTGCGCGAGCGCCCACGCCTTGTCGCGGCGCGGCCCGCCAGGGGCGCGACTGCTCCGCCAGCCATCGATGTTGCGGTCGACGTAGGCGTGGAAGCCCGCACGATCGGGGTGCTCGAAGCGAGCCCCAACCCGGTCAAGGAGCGACGTCTGCAGGCCGACCGCCAGGAGCGCAGGAATCGCTGCCATCAGCACTGCCAGGCCGACTCTCCGCATCTGTTGAGGCTAGGTCGGCGCCAACCACCCGGCATACGGGCGCGAGTGGAGATCGCGTGAAGGTCTCCCCGCCGCGACACGCCCGTGACCATTGGTCGACCCAACGCCGAGCGCCGATCGGTCGCCCCGACGCTATTGGGGTGGATTGGTGCCACATGGTGGCACCAACGCGCCCCACAAGGCTCCGCTCCGACCGCTGCCCGGCTGAGCAACCCGCCACCGCGACTGCCGTTTCGCATGGCGGTTGCGCTCGCTGGCGGCAGCAGCGCAGACCGAGCCCATCGACGAGTCGCGCAGTGCCGCCACCCCAGGTATCCCTCCATGAGCGCCGCAGGACGAGCGACCTGAACGCACTACGGCCAAATAGGCGTGTGCTCATCGAAGCCTTTCACCCACTTAGGCCAGGTACCCGCGGTGTCGGATAGTAGAAGCCCCGAATAGACAACACTCCCGCTATGCCCATCGCGATTCCAAAGCCGATCGTCGGGTAGGCGAAGATGCCGTGTGCGTGCGGGTCCGAATAGAAACCGAGGATATTCCAAGCGCCATCAGGAAGATGTTCGTGGGTGGGCGGAAATTAGCCCTACCTTGCTTCTAGATGCGATGGGCGGTCATATCCGGACCGGAACCTCCAATCCGTGAAAAAAGCTTCCGATGGACATGTGAGGCACTGTTGGCAGCATCCAGGGTTCCGGTACGCATGGCGGTACTACTTCGGCAGCACTGGCGGCTGCGAATACTAGTTCCATGGAGCATCTTCCCCATCAAAAGGCACGTCACTGATTCCTCTGGCCACCGATGACGCCGGAACCCTTGGCTGGCCTGCTGGCGCGCTTGCGGCCTGCCGCCAAACAGCAGACGTTCTAGCCTTTGCAGTTGTCACCACTACGGCAAAATGGGCCAATGTTCATCAAAATCTCTCACCCACTTCGGCCAGCGGGCACGTGGAGGCGGCCAATAGAATCTCTTGATCGCCCAACCTACGCAAGCAGCGCTAGCGGCGGTGAACAGCAGGAAGGCAGCACCGAAGAAGGCGCTCTGGAAGGCGATCGCGAGCTCATACATGACATCAAGGACCAGCCCGAAACCCGTTGCGAATACTAATGGGAGTGTAGTGAAAACGAGGCGCACCAGTATGACGTTTGTTGGCGGCCGCAGATAACGACATGACTTTTCGGGCGAACGGAGATAGTTGTCGAAACCGACTTGGTATTTCCAGTGATTTAGTACGGCAATAGCGAACCCCAAGATCAAGGCCACATGCATCCAGGGCTCGAACTCTGGAGCGGGGGGCGCCTTAGCGCCCGCCATTGCCAGTATTCGTCCACCTAGCACAGCGTCCGCCCCAAGTCGAACTTCGCCCAATCGATTCCTCGGGCGACGCGCCCTCCGTGCTTCTCTCCCGAAAATCCTAAGTCCGTCGCACACGCGGCGGCCAGAACCACGTCACAAGAGAATGCAGCACTACCAGCGATAGCCCCGCCAGCGTTACCTTCGATGGATGGATCCGTGGGCCCGGTACCAATGACGTCGAGAGCCTTGGCGAGCGGGCTGGAGCGCTTGGGGCCCGACACAAGACGGGACACGTTCGTCATCTCGGTATCCCCGTCACACAATGTGGTCGTGGTGTCCGGGCTGCGCCGCCGCAAGCGGTGCGCATCCGCGTCATACACGTAGTCGGCAGCCACCGCGGGACACGTCCCCGATGCAATCGTGAACGCCTCGGTCATCTGACCACGATAGTCATAGCTGAAGCACTCAGGTTGATCACTCAAGCTGATCGGGCGGCGCTGAGGTCGGGAGGTGGCCCCTCGGCCACGAGGCCATCCTCCGACAATCGCCGGCTCGCCGACGGGAGGCGGCACTGCACCCGACACCGCTGTGCGTACGGCGGATTGCTCCTCTACCGATCCGCTTCGTAGCATTCCCGCCATGTCTGCAGATCGTGATGACCGTGCGGTGTCCCAGTCGTCGGCCCAGTCGTCGGCCCAGTCATCGGCACAGTCATCGCTGACCGACCGCTTCGAACTTTTCGTGGCGCTGCTGCTCGGTGCGGCGGCGATCGGCGCCGCGTTGGCGACCTACCAAGAGTCCTTGTGGGGCGGCAAGAGCGTGGAGGCCTACGGTCGGTCAACCGTGATGGGCACCGGGGCAACCAGCACCTTCAACGACGAACTGACGACCTACATGACCGACAGCCAGGTCGACGTCGAGGCCAAGAAGGCCATCTGGGTCGGGCTCGATACCTCCGACCCGGTGGAGGCGCAGCGCTCCTTTGAGTTGGCCAGCTACCTCTACCTCTACCGGCTCAGCGGCGTCGGATACGCCGGCCTCGGGCTGCCGAGCGACGTACGCAAAGCAGCCGGCGCCGGTGATGGCGAGGCCCTGATCGCACAGGAAGACCTTGCCGTCGCCCTTGAGCGTGATCTCGGCAAAGACTACGAAGACGAACTGTTCTCACAAAGTGGCACTGAGTTCGCCGCCGCAGACGTCACCTTCGACACAGGGCGCGCGGCCAACGCGACGGCTGATGGCTTCTCCCTGGCCTCTGTCGTCTTCTCGATCTCACTGTTCTTCGCCGGTCTCGCCTTGGTGTTCAAGTCCCGGATGCGCTGGGCGTGTCTGCTGTCCGGAACGGCGATATTCCTCGTCGGATGCATCGCGCTGGCCGTCAAGCCCTGGACGGGGTAACCACCACGTCCTCCCCCGCTACTGCCGCGGTGGCAGGGGGCTGGTGTCCCAGGGGTTGAGGCAGGGGACGCCAAGAGGCTCAAAGTGTTTGGTGTTCCGAGTGACGACGGTCAGCCGCGCGGCCTGCGCTACGGCGGCGACGACCAGGGCGTCATCAATGGGTGCGTGCTCTGGAACCCGGTATGCCGCCAGGATTCGGGCAGCTGGCAGGTCGAAGGGCAGCACTCGGCCAGCGAACGCTGGCAAGACGTTGTCGTCGAACCAGCGCCGCAAGATCGCCCCCTGCCGCGAATCCGACCGCTCCTTGGCGATCACCCCGCGCTCGATCTCAGCGATCGTGAACACCGAAACGAACTGATCCCCCACGGGGACCGATGCCGCCCACATCTCCACCGCAGGGTTCCGCCCTCGGACTCGAAGCGCGGACACCACGTTGGTGTCCAACAGATAGCTCACAGCTCAGCTGAGCGTGCCGTGAGGCCTAAGCACCCGGGCTCGAAGTCGATGTCGGCGCCATCGGCGGTTCCCAAGAGGTCAACCATGCTGACGGGTTCCCCCGCAAGGGCGGTGGTGAGGAGGGCGCGCGCCTCGGCCTCTAAAGACGTGTGGCGCTGCTTGGCACGCGCGCGAAGCGCGGCTTTGGTCCCTGCGGGAAGGTTGCGGATCAGGATCTGTTCCACGACTACACCTCCGATATCACTCGGACGATATCACTCCGGATTGGTCGCTCGGCAGCGCCCGTCCGACGGCAAGCACGCGGAGCCGCAGGGCTGTGGAGCCGCGGAGCCGGCGAGCCGGTCAGCCCCAGCGGGCCTCGAGATAGTCGATGGCAAAGTCGACGAGGGCGCGGGCTTCGAAGAGGTAAGCCTGTGACTGCGCGACCCGGCCGGCGCGTCCCACATCCGCGGCAAGCGCAGCCTGGGCGATCTGCTCGAACAGGTTCTCCGGCATCCCGTCCACGCACGGCAGGCCGGTGTCGAACTCCTCGAAACCAACCCACTCGGGCGACCCATTCGCCCCGGGCATCAGCACCTGGTAGGTGACTACCCGCTTGCCGTGCAGGCGGGCCCGGTCCTCGGCATAGTGCAGCAGGGTGATCCGGTCGAGAGGCGAACCGAGGAGCAACACCTGCGCGTCCACCTCGACCAGCCGCGCGAGCGGTGAGCCGGCGCCGTACCCGTAGGCAAAGGGGTGATCCCGCGTCAGCCACTCCGCCTGCGCGCCGATCGCGGCGACACCCGCCCCCGGGTGGTCCGAACGCACCGAGCCCGGCCAGGTGCGAATCACCTCTGGCAGGACTCCATATTCAAGTGCCGCCCGTGCCGTCAGCTTGTCGAAGACCGGAGGTGCCGGGTCGTCGGGGTCATGGAACGGCTCATAGTCGACGTACGCCGCCACGGTGCCGCCGCTACCGACAGCGTCGAGGAGTGCCCGCACGACTGCGGCCCCGCCACCTTGTATCAAGCCCAACGAACGAAGAGCAGCGTGCACCATCACCACGCCACCTGGGCGCACACCCAAGCCCCGAAGGTCGGCGGCGAGGCTGGGCCGGGTCGCGGATGCCGTGGTCGTCATGGATCCCCCTTGGTCGCCAAGTCTCCCACCCGGCCGGCATCCGATGGGGCTCGCGGGCCAAGGCGCCTAGCCTGGGTCCGTGACCTACGCACCAACGACGATGCTGTGGGACCGCGCTGCCGCGGATCCTCGGCACGATGCGCTGATCGCCGAGGGCTGGCGGCTGCGGGCGGAGAAGGCTTTCCTGGAGGCCGATCTCACCTCCCTCGACCTGCCGGACGCGCCGCCGCCCGGGTGGGGCCTGCGCACTCTGGCCGAGCTGGGAGAGGAACGCTTCGCGGTTTTGCTCATCCGCGCGGCCGAGGGCGATCCCTTTGAACAGACCCCCGCTGAGCGAGCCCTAGACGACCTGCGCGAACTGATCGCGGGCGCGGGCGCGGCGTACGACCCGAGCAGTTGGTACGCCGTCACCGACAGTTTGGGCGACCTCGGCGTGGTGCTCCCACAGGTGTTCGCGGACCGCCCGGAGGAGGGCACGCTCTTCTACATCGGCATCCACCCCGAAAGGCGCGGCCAGGGATTCGGCAGGCAACTCCACCGTTGGGGCCTCGCCGAACTGGTCGCGCGCGGCGCGACGCGCTACGTCGGCTCCACCGACCTCAGAAACGCCCCGATGCTGGCCGTATTCGCGTCCAACGGCGTGAACCGCACCCGCACCCAGGCGTACTACGGCAGGTAGCGGCACCCAACGGGATCCATAACGGGGAAGTGCGAGGCGCCTGTCGGATCGCCGGCGGCTTCACCAACCGATCGTCGG
>JBAQXA010000117.1:0-6592 GCA_049299195.1 Nocardioides sp. | reverse complement strand
CTCCCCGCGTGGCGTGACGAGAACCTCCTCAGGGGATACCGGCCAGCGCCCGCTCGTCAGTTCGACCTTGGTGCCGAGGTTGGCGTCCGGTGGAACCGAGACGATGATCGCTCGCGCCTTGCGACTCTCGTCGAGCTTCACCCGCTCGCCGGAGACGACGAAGGGCACGGTTTTCGAGCCGATCAGATCGGTGAGCGCCTTGCTCTGGGTGGACAGGGGATCCCCGAGTTGCCACCCAGGAATCGGTCGCGCCTTCACCTCGCTCGAGCCGAAGACCGTCAGTGCCGCGTCTTGGGCGACCGCGAAGTCCTGAGGGCCACTGATCGAGGCCTGAGCGCTCCCGAAGGTGGCGCCGTAGTCGCGCCCGTGATACGTCTCGATGCCGGTGACGGCGTAGGCGAACACGGCGACCGGCAACAACACCATGACGAGCACGAGGATGCTGCGGCCCCGGGCTCGGCGGATCTCCCGGCGCGCCATCCGCAGGGCCGGACGCCAACTGCCACGCCAGCTGCCTTTGGTGGCACCAAGAGGAGCGCTGGGTGCGGGAACGGGTTCCTGGTCGGCGCGGGTGACGACCCCCGACGTCACGGCGCGCCGACCAGAAGATCGTTGGGGTCCTCGGCGTCGCCGGTGGTGTCGACGACGAGGCCATCACGCAGGAAGACGACACGGTCGGCCCATCCGGCGTGCCGGGCCTCGTGGGTCACCAGCAGGCCCCCGGCACCCTCGTTGCATCGCTGCCGCAGCACCCGCAGGACGCCCTCCCCGGTCTCGGAGTCGAGCGCTCCGGTGGGCTCGTCGGCGAGCAAGAGCCGGCGTTCGCCCACCAGCGATCGGGCGATCGCGACGCGCTGTTGCTGTCCGCCAGACATCTGGTCCGGGAAGCGATCGGCCAGTTCGGAGACGGCGACGCGGTCCAGCGCCTCGTCGGCGGCGGCTCGGGCGGCCTTGACGGGGAGACCGTCCAGTTCGAGGGGGAGCGCCACGTTTTCGGCGGCCGTCAGCGAGGGGATCAGGTTGAAGTCTTGGAAGACGAAGCCGATCCGTCGGCGGCGCAGGGCGGCGAGGCCAGAGGCATTGAGGCTGCTGAGCGGCGTACCTTCGATGAAGACCTCGCCGGAGGTCGCCGCGTCGAGGCCGCCCGCGAGGTTGAGCAGCGAGGACTTGCCGCTGCCTGAGGGGCCCATCACGGCAACCAGTTCGCCGGGTCGGACGATCAGGCTGACGCCACGGAGTGCATGGACCTCGGCGTCCCCGGAGCCGTGGACGCGGGTGACGTCGCGCAGTTGGAGGAGCGCGGGTTGCGTGGTCATCGGACGCCCTCCGATGCGGTCTCGCTGGCAGCCGTGGACGAGAGTGGGAGCGCTTGGTTGGCCGATTCTTGGTCCGCCGGCGCTGGCGTGGTCGAGCCTCCGTCATCGCGGGCGGCGCGCGCGAGAGTGGCCTCCACGTGGTCGAGCCAGCGCACCTCACCTTCGGCCGCGAAGATGAGGTTTTCCAGCACCAACCGCCAGGCAACGTCTGCCTGCCGGTCCGACCCGTGCCCCTCTTGGTCATGGGCAGCGGCCGACTCGAGCGACTGCACCTTGAGCCGGGTGAGATCGCGCAGGTGGCGCACCGTGGCGGTGCGTTGGGTCTGGACCACGGTCGGCACATCGACTCCGGGGGTGGTGACGGCGAGGGCGAGCTTGATCAGGAGCTCATCGCGGGGGGACTCCTGCCGGTCGACGGGGGTCAGCCACCAGGTCTCGACCTCAGCCCGGCCGGCGTCGGTGAGCCGATAGCCGACGGTCCCAGAGTCTTCGTCGGCCTCCCACTGCTGCACGAGTCCGTCGCGCACCAGTCGAGTCAAGGTCTGGTAGACCTGCCCGACGTTAAGCGGCCAGGTGTTCCCCGTGCGGCTCTCGAAGTTGGTCTTGAGCAGATTGCCGTAGGACGGCCCTTCCGCGAGCAGCGCCAGCAGGCCCAGTTTCACACTCATCGTTCCCCCTATACCGAGTATTACTACGCAAGTTATACCGAGTATGCCGATGCGGCGCAAGGGGCGCGCCGAGGTGGCGGAATGCTGACCCCATGAAGCTGCGCTGGCCGAAACCGCTCACGCCTGGTGACCGGATCGGCGTCACCGCCCCGTCTTCGGGGGTCGCTCCTGCCCTACGGCCGCGGCTCGACTTCGCCGTCGACTGGCTTCGCGAGGCCGGCTATGAGGTGGTCCTCGGTGAGTGTCTGGGCCGCGACAGTCACGTGTCCGCACCGAAGGTCGAGCGGGCTGCGGAGCTCACTTCCATGTTGTGCGATCCGGCGATCGCGGCGGTGGTCCCACCGTGGGGCGGGGAGACGGCCATCGACCTACTCGACCAGTTGGACTGGGCGCGACTGGCTGAGGCAGACCCCACCTGGGTCGTTGGCTTCTCCGACTCCTCGACGTGGATGGTGCCGCTCACCCTGCGGCTCGGCTGGCCGACGCTGCACGGCACCAACCTGATGGACACGCCGTACCGCGCGGTCCCCGGGCTGCGGCACTGGACGGAGATCGCCGCTGCCGAGGGGTGGGTGACGCAGCAGGCGTCGGGAGTCTTCGGTCTCAACGGCTACGGCGACTGGGCAACCGATCCGCGCGACGTGGACTACCGCCTGGACCGCGCTGGCACGTGGTCGCTCGAGGGGGGCGACCGGCTGGATGTGACCGGGCGCCTGATCGGTGGCTGCATCGAGACGGTGTGCAACCTCGCCGGGACGCCCTTCGGGGACGTGCCGGGCTTCGGTCGCCAGGAGGCGGAGGAGGGCTTGATCGTCTATCTCGAGGCGGCCGGCGATGATGCCTACACGATCTGCCGCAACCTCCATGGGCTGCGGTATGCCGGGTGGTTTGAGCATGCGCGTGCCGTGATCATCGGCCGCACCTCCGCTCCCGACCAAGACACCCTGACCCAGCGAGAAGCCGTGCTGGACGCGCTCGGCTCGCTCGGCCTGCCGATCGTGTTCGACGTGGAGTGCGGTCACGTGCCGCCCTACCTCCCGCTCGTCAACGGTGCCCTGGCTCGCGTCGAGGTAGCCGGCGATCACCGAGTCATCAGCCAGCGCATCGGTGAGTGAGCGGCGAGGCGGCTCCGGACGCCATACGCCCATCGCGGGCGGATAATCACCGAGTGCGCCCGAGTCCGGTCGCGGTCATCGTCACCGCGCAACTGCTGGGGACCTCGCTGTGGTTCAGCGCCAACAGCGCCGCCGACGACCTCCGCGCGGACTGGGGTTTAGGCGCATCGGGGCTCGGGGCGCTGACGATCGCCGTCCAGGCGGGCTTCGCCGTCGGGACCTTGCTGGTGGCCATCACGGGGCTGGCCGACCGGTTCCGCGCCAGCCGGATCTTCACCGCTGCGGCGCTGCTTGGGGCACTCTCCAATGCCGGGTTCGCCGTCTTCGCCGACGGTCTGGCGCAGGGATGGGTGTGGCGCTTCGTCACCGGTCTCGCCCTCGCCGGCATCTATCCGCTGGGCATGAAACTCGTGGTCGGCTGGGCTCCGGAGCGCGCCGGAGAGGTGCTCGGGTGGTTGGTCGGCATGCTCACCCTCGGCACGGCACTCCCACATCTAGTCCGCGCTTTGGGAACCGCATGGCCGTGGCAACAGGTGGTGCTGACGTCATCGGTGCTGGCGCTCGTCGCCGCGGCCTTGATCTGGCGGTTGGGGGAGGGGCCACACCTGCCCCGGCGCGGCGTCTCCCGGTTGAGCTTGCGCGCACTCGGGCCAGCGCTTCGGGTGCGGACTTATCGCGGCGCCGCTCTCGACTACTTCGGGCACATGTGGGAGCTCTATGCGTTCTGGACGCTTGTGCCGTTGCTGGTGGCGCCGCTGCTTCGGTCGCCCGAGAGCGTCTCGGGTTGGGCGTTCGCGGTCATTGCGGCGGGTGCCGCGGGTTGCGTCGGCGGCGGATTGCTGAGCCGGCATTGGGGGAGCGCGAAGGTCGCCGCGACGGCATTGGCCACTTCGGGGGCCTGCTGCCTCGTCTTCCCGTGGGTAGCCGGCACTCCCGCTCTCGCGTTGGCGCTCCTGCTGGCATGGGGCGCCACCGTGGTGGCCGACTCGCCCCAATTCTCGGCGCTCTCCGCCGGTGCCTGCCCGCCCGAGTTGGTCGGCAGTGCGCTCGCTATCCAAAACAGCGTCGGCTTCGCCCTCACCATGGTCTCCATCGCGTGGAGTACGACGCTCGTCACCACTATCGACGCCCGGGTCGCGTGGCTCCTCTTGCCCGGCCCGGTGCTAGGCCTGATGGCGATGGCGCTCCTGCTCGGGACCAGGGCGGGCAAACGGACTGCCGCTAGCTCGTAGGCCTCTCCCCGCCCGCGGGGCGCTGATGGCTGTCGGCGACTCGTGGCAGGGTGTCTCCCATGGAGCCACGCGCGCACTTCGTCACCTTGGCCTACGCCGATGTGCCCGCTGCGCGCGCCTTCTATGTCGAGCGCCTGGGCTGGCCGGTGCTCTTCGAGGGTGACGGCATCGTGATGATCCCGGTGGGGGAGGCGCTCGTGCTGTCGTTGTGGGACGAGCGCGACTTCACTGCCGAGGTCGGGCCGGTGCGCAAGGGCTACGGCGTCGTGCCGATGACGCTTGCCCACAACTGCCGCAACCGCACGGAAGTCGACCAGGTGCTGGCGGTAGCGGCAGCGGCGGGGGCGCCGGTGGTGGCTGCGGTTGAGCGCGCGTGGGGTGGCTACTCCGGCTACTTCACCGATCCCGGCGGCTTCCGCTGGGAGGTCGCGTGGAATCCCTACCCGATCGGGCAGTTCGTCCGGCCGGACGTTGAAACGGAGTCCTGATGAGCATCGATCCGCACACGCTCGCCTCATTGCCCGACTGGAGGTTGCTGAGTCGCGCCTTGCATGCCCGTTTTGCCACCGGCAACTTCGCCGCTGGTCTCGAGTTCGTCCAGGCCGTGGGCGCTGCTGCGGAGGCGGTCGACCACCATCCCGACGTGGTGCTGCAGTACCCGTTCGTCGAGATTCGGCTGATGAGCCACGACGTGCACGAAGTCACCGACCGCGATGTACGCCTTGCGGGCACGATCTCGAAGATCGCCGCCGACCAGGGGGTGCTCGCGAAGCCGGACGCATTGGCGCTCGTCGAGTTGAGCCTCGACACCTGGAATCTCGACGAGATCATGCCGTTTTGGCAGGCAGTCGTGGGGATAACTGTTGACCCCGCCTGCGACATTGCACTGGTCGACAAGGCGGGACTGCTTCCGGGTATGTGGTTCCAGACCTGCGAACCGCACGACGAGCCGCCTCAGCGGTTCCACTACGACGTGTGGGTGCCAGCCGACCAGGCTGAAGCGCGGATCGCGGCGGCTTTGGCCGCTGGCGGGAGTCTGGTCTGCGACGCCGAGGCACCAAGCTTCTGGGTGCTCGCCGACGCCCAAGGCAACAAGGCCTGCATCTGCACCCACCTCGACCGCGACTGACGTGCCCCAAATCCCGGTGAGCGGGCACTTATTCTCTAGGGATCGGCGTGAGCGGGCACTTATTCTCGCGGGATCACGGTGACCGGGCACTTATTCCCCACCTTTGTGGCGCTGCCGAACCGGTCCGCCGCTGTGATCGTGCGCTACGGCTGGGAGGGCTGACTCATCGCTTGGTATGTCGTAGCCTCGCCCGGCCCCGCCGCCGTCGAGCGGAGCCTCGGCCTCGTCTCGGCTCGGATCGCCTGGGCTCAATGTGACCTGCCCTTAGACAAGCGGGGTGAGTGGCCACCCCGGGTTGCCGCGGCAGCCGATCTCATCGTCGCGGGAGGCACCTCGCCCAAAGACCGTGACGAGACCTACATCCGGACCGAGCCGCGGGTGGAGGTGATTGATAGTCGCCTGCTCGACGCATTCACCTGCTTCGCGCCCTACGCCTACTACGCCACGTTTTATGACCGAGACGAGAAGGTCGTGGCCGAGGTGCACGATGAGGGCCGGTCGGTGCTGGTCGACCTCGGTGCCGTTGAGTGCGAGGCGGCGCAGTCGCTGATCGATGCCCGCGAGTTGGTGCTCTGGAACCTGCCCTCGCCATCCCGGATCCGCGCGTTCGTCACGCGACACGCCGCCGGATGGGTGACGAATGCGCGTAGCCGCTGGCGCGCCAGCATGCGGGATCGGCGTACCAGCAAGTGAGACGCCGAGCACGCGCAGTTGACGGAAGTATGCCGCGGCAGCGACCCTTGGCCCATGCGCACTGACATTCTTGTACGCACGCGACGCGTAGGCTGAGCTCCGAACCAGCCTTCGCGTCCCCCCTCGTCGCCACCATGGCCGAGGGGTTTTTTGTTGGCCGAAACCAAGCAAACCGATCCCGAGAAGCAACACAGGTAGGCACAAGATGAGTGAGCAGGGCGGCACGAGCAAGGGCTCGCAGACGGCGGGTGCCCAAACGGCGGGTGCCCAAATGACAGGCGCCCAGAGCCTGGTCAAGTCGTTGGAACCCGCGGGAGCCGACAACATCTTCGGCATCCCGGGCGGCGCGATCCTCCCGGCATACGACCCGCTGATGGACTCGACCCGCGTGCGGCACATCCTGGTGCGCCACGAGCAGGGCGCGGGCCACGCCGCCCAG
>JBAQXA010000116.1:0-1872 GCA_049299195.1 Nocardioides sp. | reverse complement strand
CTCGATGACGGCGCCGAGTTGGGGGAAGGAGGCGGGGTCGAGGCGCTCGACGAAGACATCGAGGATGCCGCCACAGGTGAGCCCGACCGCAAACGCGTCGTCGTCGCTCACCCCATAGCGCTCGAGGGTGGGCCGGCCACCGTCCAGCACCAGGCCGGCGACGTCATAGACGGCGCCCTCGACGCAACCCCCGGAGACCGATCCGACGACGGCTCCGTCGAGCGTGCGCAGCATCGCCGCCCCAGACGGGCGCGGCGCGGACTGAAACGTGCGTACGACGGTCGCCAAGACGGTCGGTTCGCCGCGGCGCCACGCGGCGGCGACGTCGGCAAGGACGTCGAGCATGGGCGCACCTCCTCCGCGTGAGAACCGGCCGCGCGTGCTGCCTGGCCTTCGGCCATCGTCACCGATGGCGGCCAGGTGGGCAAAGGTCACCTCAGTGAATGCTGAAGTGGCCTCCGGTCAGTCGGCGGTGGGCTTGCGACGCGGGTCGCGGCTTGTCGTGAGGTTGCCGGTGGTGCCCCCATCGTGGGAGCCGATCCACTCCTCTTTCCACGCCGGGTCGAACTGCTGGTCGTTGCACCCGGGCCGATAGACCGAGACGAGCTCGGAAACGATCATGGCGCGGTGGGTGGCTGTGCCGCCGGGCACCTCGTAGGTGGCCACGTGCAGCTTCCACTTGCTCCCCGCCCGCTTGACCCAACAGCGTGCGGCGGGATGGCGCAGGGGGAGTCCGATCGTGCTCAGGTCCTCGGCCTCGCCGGCGTAGATGACGGCGTAGTTGCTGGCGCGCTCGACCTCATCGGGCCGGTAGAGCACGACGAAGACTCCCGCTGTGGCAGGTGGGGTCCAGCCGGCGAGGAGTCGCGGCCCCTCAAACGGATAGCCGGCCAGCGACCCGAGCCGGATCACGGCGCCCCGGTGGGCGGGTAGGTGTCGTCGGCGAAGACATCGTCGAGTTCGTCCTCGGCAGCGCTGATCGTCTCGACGCTGCTGATCGGCCATGCGGGGAGTCCGGCACGCGCCGCGGCCGCCGAGAAGGCGTCGCTCGCGGCCTGCACGGCGGCATCCCGGTGGGGGGCCGTGACGATGATCTGGGCGCCATAACGCGGCGTACCGATCCCGGAGGCGACGCCGCCAAACGGCGCGACCGCGTCGGCCAACTCGACGATCTCCTCCCGGCTCATCGGCCGATCGCCGTCGGCGATGAGGGTCACGCTCCACTCCATCGGTTGCTCCCTTGTCGTTGTCGGTGGGTCGGATCGACGCTGGTCAGCGCAGCGTCGGCAGGACCTCGGCGAGCTCGGCCAGGCTGTCGAGGTTGTGCCCGGAGAGCACCACGTCGACATAGGGTTCGGCGACCATCATGCCGATCGAGGCCGCCACGAAATGCCGTGACGTGCCCTTGTGGGGGTTCATCCAGACGATCCGGTGACTCAGGCGGCGCAGACGCCGCAGCGCGCGATCCAGGGTGTCCGGATCGCCGCGGTCGAGGCCGTCGGAGCAGATGATCACCACGCCGCCGCGGCAGAGCCCGCGTCGCCCCCAGACGCGCACGAGGGTTTCGAGGGACTCACCGATTCGGGTGCCCCCGTCCCAGTCGACGACCTCGCGGGCCGCCTGCGCCATCGCCCGATCGGGGCGTCGGTGCTGCAACTGCCGGGTGATGCGAGTCAGTCGGGTGCCGAAGCAGAAGACCTCGACCCGTTTGGTGGAGCGGGTGGCGGTGTGGGCGAACTGCAGCAGGCCGCGGGAGTAGTCGGCCATCGAGCCCGACACATCGAGCACGAGGATGAGGCGCCGGTGTCGGCGGCGGCGCTCGCGCCACCGCAGGTGCGGCGGCGGACCGTGCCACCGGAGCGTGTCGCGGAC
>JBAQXA010000115.1:0-5176 GCA_049299195.1 Nocardioides sp. | reverse complement strand
CCCCTGCCAGCGAGGGCTGGCCGGCGGCCAGTGCGCGTGCCGCGGTCGCCGTGAACACCGTGGCGCTGATCAGCCCCACGACCGCCATCACGGCAAGCAAGGCTAGGAAATGAGCGTGCCGCAAGGGTCCGAGACCGACGCGTGGTTTAGTCGCATCGGGCCGCCGGTCTGCCACCGGCGATGTCGCGAGACCGAGGCCGCCGAAGACGACCAGTCCCGCGCAGACCAGCAGCCCGGCATACGGCGGCGCCACCGCGAGCAGACCGGCGGCGATCACGGGTCCGATGAGATAGAGGGATTCCTCGGCAACCGCATCGAGCGAGTACGCCGCTGTCAGCTGCTCGCGCGGAACTAACAGTCGCCACTGGGCCCGCATGCTCGGACCCAACGGCGGACTGGCCAGGCCGATCAGCAGGGCCGTCGCGAGCCAGACCCCGGAGTGCTGGAGTCCGCTGGACGCGAGCAGCGCAGCGCCCGCGAGAGCGACGCTGAGCGAGAGGCTGATCACGGGTAGGACGAAACGTTGGCCGTAGCGATCGATCGCGCGGGACTTGATCGGCATCGACAGGGACGCGAGACCGTTGAGACCCATCGCCGAGGCGGCGATCGCGAACGATCCGGTGGCTTCTTGGATGGTGAAAAGCAGAGCAAGTGGGAGCACGCCATAGGTCAGTCGTCCCAACAGCGTGAACGCGAAGGTGCGTAGCACGGCGGGCAGACCAAGAATGTGGGCGTAGCTCCCGGCAGAGGTGCCGGGCATGAAGACTTCTTTCGGGACGACGCGGAGACCGCGTGAGAGAAGAGGGGACGTCAAAGTCGCCGACGAGCGCGAAACTCGCCGGCTGCCTAGTCCCTAGTCCCGCTTGAGCACCCGAGCAGCGTAGAGCAGCCACGGGCAACGCGCCGCGTGTTCATGGAGAGACCGACGGGCCCCTTCTCGCTCAATCGCGTCGACTGCTGTTCTCACGTGTTTGGCTGCATCTCAACGGCTGTCGAGACGCGGCCTAGTTTGCACAGCCGAACGCGTCGTACTTTGCACGTATCGCCCTCCACGACGCCGAGCGTGCAAAGTAGCTCGTCTCGCCTGGCGGACGCTCACCCGGCGACATGGCCGGTCGTGACACCTCTACGGTGATCTCGTGGTCCAAACGATGACGGCGCGACAACGGATCGCGGCGTACGGAATCGCCCGTCGCGGCGACAGCATCCTCCTCGTGCGAGAACCGACCACGGGGGCCTGGTGGCTTCCCGGTGGCGGAGTCAACTTCGGGGAGGCTCCCGCCGACGCACTGGCCCGCGAGTTCGAGGAAGAGGTGGGCGCCACGATCGCACTCGGTCGCTTCGTGGGCGTCCTCAGTGATGTCGCGCCACTGTCGACCGAGCTGGTCCTTCTTCATTCTGTTCGGATCATTTACGAAGTTGGCCTAGCACCGACCGAGCAGCTTCGCCCTGAGGCCGACGGCTCCACCGAAACGCCCGAATGGATGCCCACCGCGGACCTTGATCAGCTGCCGATGCCTCCCTGGCTCACGGGCTGGCTGCCTGGGCACTTGGCACAGCACTGACCGGCCCTCCACCAACGTCCGCAGTTCGGCAGGTCAGTCCGACAACGCGCGGAGAACTGACACGGCGCCGAGATCCGTCAAGCGGGCGCGCCGTGGTAGTCGCTATGCAACATGTGCGACCGATTGTGCAAGGTAGGCGGCACCTCGACACCGGCAGCGGCCTAGGAGTGCTGCATATCGACGAAGCGGGAGTAGTGGCCCTGGAAGGCCACGGTGATGTCGCGGGTGGGGCCGTTGCGGTGTTTGGCGACGATCAGGTCGGCCTCGCCGGGGCGGTTGGACTCCTTCTCGTAGGCGTCGTCGCGGTGAAGCAGGATCACCATGTCGGCGTCCTGCTCCAACGACCCCGACTCGCGGAGGTCGGCCATCATCGGGCGCTTGTCGGCGCGCTGCTCGGGTCCACGGTTGAGCTGGCTGAGGGCGATGATCGGGACTTCGAGCTCCTTGGCCAGCAGCTTGATCTGACGAGAGAACTCCGAGACCTCCAGCTGGCGGGACTCGACCTTCTTGCCCGAGCTCATTAGCTGCATGTAGTCGATCACGATCAGCTTCAGGTCGTGGCGCTGCTTGAGGCGGCGCGCCTTCGAGCGGATCTCCATCATCGTCATGTTGGGGCTGTCGTCGATGAAGAACGGCGCCGAGGAGACCTCCGCCATCTTGCGCGCCAACCGCTGCCAGTCGTCGTCGGAGAGGTTGCCGTTGCGGATGTGGTTGAGCGCGACCTTCGCCTCCGCCGACAACAACCGCATCGTGATCTCGGAGCGGTTCATTTCCAGGCTGAAGATCACGCTCGTCAGGTTGTTGTGGATCGACGCGGCCCGACACAAGTCGAGGGCCAACGTCGACTTCCCCATGGCCGGGCGGGCCGCGATGATGATCATCTGACCCGCGTGCAGGCCGTTGGTGAGGTCGTCGAGATCGACGAATCCCGTGGGTACGCCGTAAAGGCCCGCCTCGCGGTTCTGGATCGCATCGATCTCGTCGAGGACGCTCTCCATGATGTCGCTCAGCGGCGCATAGTCCTCGCTCGCCCGACGCTCGGTGACCTGATAGACCTCCGCCTGCGCCTCGTCGACGACGTCGTCGACCTGGCCCTCGCCGGCATAGCCCAACTGGACGATGCGGGTGCCGGCCTCCACGAGCCGCCGGAGGACGGCCTTCTCGCGGATAATCTCGGCGTAATAGCCCGCGTTGGCTGCGATCGGCACGTTGGCCACCAGCGTGTGCAGATAGCCCGCGCCACCGATCCGCTGAAGCTCACCGCGGCGCTGCAACTCACTCGCCACCGTGATCGGGTCGGCCGGCTCGCCGCGCCCATAGAGGTCGATGATCGCGTTGTGGATCTCCTCGTGGATCGGGCGATAGAAGTCGCCCCCGCGGATCGCCTCGGTGACCTCGGCGATCATGTCCTTGCTCAACATCATCGAGCCGAGCACAGCCTGCTCCGCCGCCATGTCTTGCGGCGGCGTGCGGTCGCCGCCGCGACTGCGCTCACCCGGCTCAAACGGCATGGGGCCGTCACCCCAGGCGTCGCCGATGGGGTCACCGATGGTCGTGGAATAGGACTCCGGGGACGAGCCCTCCGTGATGCTCACTGCACACCCTCCCAGCAATCTCCCGAGACACGGCGGCCTCCGTCAGCCCGCGAGCGATGGGCGTGACAGCGACCTCGTCGGCCACGCTAATGGCCACCACCGACACAGGTTGCGCGCCCGGATTGCAGCCGCAAACCCGGCAGCGACGCTGCGCTGCCGCGCGCTTGTGGCGATCCGTTGTGGAGCTCTCCGTCTAGCTCCGGCGCGACGCCCTGGCGGGGCTTCGGCGCATCCAACCCGCGCGAACTTACGTCGCTGCGGCCGCGCTCGCCACTCCGTTGTCCACAGGCCGTGCACTGGTCTGGGGATAACTCGCTGTTCACCGTGGACGACACGCGTCAGCGTGTGTACGACGCTTGTGGACATACGCCGTCCGAAAAAGAAAACTTCGCTGCTGACCTGCGCAAACGTGGTGTTGACCGTGTGCACGGCCAAACTCTTTGCAGAAATCTCGTTCACCGTCTCGCCACCCGGACGTCGCCGGAGCTAAGTCGACAAAGCGCCGAAACGCCTGGGTTACTCACAGGCAGAAGTCATGGGCATGAGCCCTTTTGAACCTTACGGACTACGATGCTGCGCGTGCGGAGGGAACAGGACCGGGAGATCCTCCGTCTGGCCTTCCCGGCCTTCCTCACCCTGCTCGCCGAGCCCCTCTTCCTGCTCGCCGACAGCGCCATCATCGGCCACCTCGGCACCGGTCCGCTCGCCGGCCTCAGCATCGCCGGCACCGTCATGTCGCTCACCGTCGGCCTGTGCATCTTCCTGGCCTACGGCACCACCGGCTCGGTCGCCCGGCAAGTCGGCGCGGGCGACCGGCGCGCAGCCCTGGCCCAAGGCGTCTCCGGGCTCTGGCTGGCCGTCGCCCTCGGCATCGTGCTCACGCTCGCCGGCGTGCTGCTGGCACACCCGCTGACCGCCCTCTTCGGCGCCTCTCCCGAGGTCCAGTCGTATGCCGTCGACTACCTGCGCGTGGCCGTCCTCGGCCTCACTCCGCTGCTGTTGATGCTCGCGGCGACCGGTGTCTTGCGGGGCCTCCAGGACACCCGAACCCCCCTGGTGGTCGCCGTGTCGGCCAACGTCATCAACGTGGTGCTCAACTACGTGCTGGTCTACGGCCTCGACTGGGGGATTGCCGGCTCGGCGTGGGGCACCGTTATCGCCCAGAGCCTCGCCGCCCTGGCGCTGGTGCGCGTCGTGCTGCGCGGAGCCCGCCTCGAGCACGCACCGTTTGCCCCGATGATCGGCGGGATCCGCGACGCTGCTCGAGCAGCGGTCCCGCTCGTGATCCGTTCCCTGTCGCTGCAGGCCGCGTTGGCCGGCACGACCTACGCGGCGAGCGTCCTCGCCGGCGCCGGAGACCAAGCCGTGCACCTAGCGACCCACCAGCTGACCCTCACGATCTGGTTCTTCTTGGCCTACGCCCTCGACGCCATCGCCATCGCCGCCCAGGCCATCACCGGCCGCTATCTGGGTGCCGGAGACGTGGCCGCGACCCAGGCCGTCACCGGTCGCATGGTCCAGTGGGGCGTCTGGTCCGGCGCCGCCGCGGCCCTGCCCGTGGTGGCCATCAGCCCGTGGGCCGGACTTGCCTTCACCAACGACCCCGAGGTGCAGCGGCTGCTGACGCGCACGCTGCTCGTCGTTGCCCTCGGACTGCCGCTGGCCGGAGTCGTCTTTGTCCTCGACGGGATCCTGATCGGCGCCGGCGACACGCGCTTCCTCGCTGGGGCGCAGGTGCTTGCGCTGCTCGCCTACGCACCACTGGCCACAGCAGTGGTCTGGACCAGTGACAGCCTGCCGCTTCTATGGGCCGCGTTCGCCATCGGCTGGGTGGCCGTGAGGTGCGCGCTCCTGGTCATCCGGCAGCGTGGTGGCGCCTGGCTCGTCACCGGCGCCCAGACGCCCCGCTGACCGACTCCGGCCGGATCTGCACCCGCTAGGCGGGCGATGAGCGCCTGTCCCCGCGTGAAACCCCCGTAGAAAAGCCGAAGCACCCCGAGCCAAGGCCCGGGGTGC
>JBAQXA010000114.1:0-2626 GCA_049299195.1 Nocardioides sp. | reverse complement strand
GCTCGCCTTCGAGCCGCAGCGGGGGAACAGCCGCGGTGACAAGCGGGCTCGCGGCCACCTCGGCCACCCACGCCACCGGCTCCGGCCAGGCGAGCTCGGGCGCCACAGCGCCCACCTCGTCGAGGGCCACGCAGACCGAGCCACGGCGTACGGCCCGCACCGCCAGCGCCAACGCGAGTTGGACGGTGTCGCTGATCGGCTCGGCAGCCCCCACCAGTTGGCTCACCCGAGCAGCCACGTGCACGTCGGCAGCTTCCAGTACGCCGGCCGCGTTGAAGTCGGCAAGGATGCCCCGCGCCCCCGTGACCAAACGCCGATCCCACGCGTCGCTGGGTTCGAAGAGCTCACTCATCGCGCACTCCTCCCAGGTTGCCGGCCAACAGGTCCGACAGCGCGACCACCAGGTCGGCTCCCGGCTGCCAGGCGAACACCCCCGTGGGGTGGCCGCCGTCCGCGGGCGTCTCGGCGCCACACATCCCCCGCAGGAACAGATAGGCGACACCGCCCAGATGAACCTGCGGGTCGTAGCCCGGCAGTCGCCAGCGCAAGAACCGGTGCAACACGACCGCATACAGCAGCGCTTGCAGCGGGTAGTGGGAGTGGATCATCGCGGCCGCCATCGCCGCCCGACCGTAGTCACTCGCGCGCATGGGCAACGCGAGATCCAGCGCGTCCCCCAGCACGTTGGTCTTGTAGTCGACGACCACGAACCGCGGCTCCCCCGCATCGTCGCGCACTCGAAGGACCACATCGATCGAGCCCGACAGGTAGCCCTTCAGCGGCTGGTCGCCCAAGGGAGGTCGCTCGAGGTGGTCGGGATAGGCCGCCAGGATGTCGTCGTCCGCCAGATGGGCCCGCAATACTCCCGCCAGATCGCGCAGGGTCGGGAAGCCGCTCGCCGGAGCGTCCTCGCCACCGGCGAGGGGGAACTCGAAGTCGAGCTCACACAGCCGGTCCGACAGCGGGATCTCACTCAGACTCAGGCCCGCGGCTATTGGGCCCAGGGGCGTGAGCTGGCTCGGCAACAGCCCGGCAGCCAGTTCGTCGGCGGTTGCCTCCACCGGCCACCAGCGCAGCTGTTCGGCCGCGGCCGCCGTCAACGCCGACAGCAGGTCGGGAGCCATCGGGTCGGCCACTTCGAGCACTCCGTGGACCAGGCTGCCGAACGCGGCCCCCGCAGGAAGGTCGGTCATCGGTGACACCACCGGCGCCGCGTCGGGCGGGCCGCCCTCCTCACCCCGCAGAGCGACCGGCAACCCGGTCGCGCCCTCCTCACCCGGCAGCGCGTCGGCCTCGGGGTCCGGTTCGTCCTGCAGCGCCTCCACCTCGGGCTCCGAGACCACGCCCGGAGTCACCGGATCGACACGGAGCAGGCCCGAATAGGAGGTGCGCCGCCAGTCGTCGTCGATGGATCGCTCGAAGCGGCGGCGGGCCAGCAGGGTCGAGGGCGCCGACCGCGGCAGAGGGTCCACGCTGGCGTGCGCGGCCTCCTCGACCACGGGGCCACCCGCGGTCTCCCACGCGCGCAGGACCATCAACGCGTCGGGGTCCTCCTTGACCGGCGCCCGCTCCAAGACCTCACCCCACCCGGGTTGACGGCCAAACATCATCCGGTGGAGCGGCCCCATCTCGGTGTTCATCGTGGGTGCCCACCAGGTCACGACCTGCGATTGGGCTCGGGTGATGGCGACATAGAGCTTACGCAGCGACTCGCCGGACTCCTCGGCCAGATGGGCGTTGCGGTGGTCGCTCCAGTCCAGCCCACGCCCGGACACATCGAGGAACCGGCGGCCGTCCGCATCGTGAAAGAGCGCGATCTCAACGTCCTTGACCCAGCGGGAGAAGACGAAGGGGACATAGACGACCGGGTATTGCAGCCCCTTGCTGCCATGGATCGTGACGATCTGCACGGCGGCCGCATCGCTGTCGAGGCGCCGGATCTTGTCCCCGGCATCGGCGCGACGCTCCTCTTCGAGCCAGTCGATCAGGCCGGGCAGACCGGTGCGCTCGCGGAGCGCCACCTGATGCAACAGCTCGGTGAGGTGGCGCAGGTCGGTGAGATGCCGCTCCCCGCCGACCTCACCCAGCACCCTCGCCACCAGGCCGGCCTCGTCGGCGGCCTCCATGACCGCCGCCACGCCGCGGGTGCGCAACAGCAGCCCCCAACCGCGCAGGGTGTCAGCAACCTTGTCGGTGATCTCCTCGCTGCGGTTGACCAAGTCCAACGGAGTAGCTCCAAAGAACGACGTCAACGCAGCGGCCCGCACGAGCGGTGCGCGCTGTGGCCGCTCGATCGCTCGCAACACCGTGGCGAGCTCCTCGGCCGCCCGGGTCTGGAAGACCTGCCCGCCACCCGCCAAGACAGCAGGTATGCCGAGCTTCGCCAGCCGGTCGGCGACGAGCTGGCCGTGTTCGCGGACCTCCACCAACACCGCCACGTCGCGCGCCTCGACCGGGCGACCCTCAAACGTGGTCCCAGACGTCAACAGCCCGGCGATGTCGGCCGCCACGTCTTTGGCGATGTAGTCGCGCGCGGACCGCATCGGGATGAGCCCCCGGACCAGCGGCCGCCCATCCCGCGACACCGCGCGCAACCGCAGCGGCTCCACGGGCTCGTCCCCGGGAC
>JBAQXA010000113.1:0-2228 GCA_049299195.1 Nocardioides sp. | reverse complement strand
GATCAGTCCGCGCCACTGCAGTTCAGTCGGCTGGCGGCTCCCGGCGCGGCGCTGGTCATCTTGGGCGCGCTCGGTTTGGCCGTCGTACGCCGCTTGTCGCGCGACGAGGGCTGACTCGCCCGCGCCTGACTCGCCCGGCCGATCTCGCCTGGCTGACTCGCCCGGTCAGAGGTACATGCCCCCGCCGGGGGAGCGCTCGCCTTCGTCGGGACCGGACTGGCCCGGCATCCCGGGCTGACCCGGACGGCCGCCGGGGCTCATCCCCTGGCCGGGGCCCATGCCCGAGGGCAGTGAGCGGCGCATCTGTTCGAGCTGGGCGCGGGCAGCCATCTGCTGGGCATAAATCGCCGTCTGGATGCCGTGGAAGACGCCCTCCAGCCAGCCGACCAGCTGCGCCTGCGCGATCCTCAACTCCGACTCACTCGGGATGCCGTCTTCGGTGAAGGGCAGCGTGAGCCGGTCGAGCTCCTCGATCAGCTCGGGCGCGAGACCGGCCTCAAGCTCCTTGATGGAGGCCTGGTGGATCTCCTTGAGGCGGCTCCGGCTGGCCTCGTCGAGAGGCGCGGACTTCACCTCCTCCAGCAACTGCCGGATCATCGACCCGATCCGCATCACCTTGGCCGGCTGCTCGACCAGGTCGGTGATGTCGCGGCCGCCCTCGGACTCCTCGGAGGCAGGGCCGCGTACCACCTGAGCCGCGACGGGTTGGCCGTCGGGTCCGATGATGAAGACCGTGTGGCCCTCCTCGGGCTGGCCCGCGGTGGCGTCTGCCGGGTCGGGCTCTGTCGGCTCGGGCTCTGTCGGGTCGGGCTCGGTCTGGTCGGATTGGGCTGCGCCGGGTTGGTCCGCAGGTGTGCTCATAAGGGTTCAGCCTAATCGTGCGGCATCGTCGCGGGTGAGGACGATCTTGCCCACGTGTCCGCTCGACTCCATGAGCTCGTGAGCGCGGCGTACGTCGCTCAGCGGCATCACTTCATGCACGATCGGCCGCACTCGGCCGGCCTCGATTAGCGGCCACACCAGATCGGTGACGGCTCGGCAGATCGCGGCCTTTTGCGCCGCCGGCCGGGCCCGCAGGGAGGTGGCGATCACGGCGCCCCGCTTGGCCAAGAGCCGGCCGAGGTCGAGCTCACCGCGGGTGCCGCCCTGCATGCCGATGACGACCAGGCGGCCCTCGATCGCGAGAGCGGCCACGTTGCGGGGCAGGTAGCTGGCCCCCATGTTGTCGAGGATGACGTCGGCCCCGTGCCCGGCGGTGGCGTCTTTGAGGAGCGCCACGAAGTCCTCGTCGTGGTAGTTGATGACCACGTCGGCGCCGAGCTCGCGGCAGCGGGCGACCTTGGCCGCCGAGCCGGCGGTCGCAAACACGCGGGCGCCGAAGGCGGCGGCCAACTGGATCGCAAACGTGCCGATCCCGCCGGCACCACCATGGACCAGGAAGTTCTCGCCGGGCTGCAGCGCGGCCACCGAGAATACGTTGGACCACACCGTGCAGGCCACCTCAGGCAGGGCCGCCGCGTGGACCAGATCGACTCCGGCAGGCAGGGGCAGGAGTTGGCCGGCCGGTACGGCGACCCGCTCGGCGTAGCCGCCGCCCGCGAGGAGGGCGCACGCCTGATCGCCGACCTGCCAGCCGGTGACCTCGGCACCGACGGCTGCCACCACGCCGCTGCACTCGAGGCCGAGAATGTCGCTCTCGCCGGGTGGCGGGGGATAGAGGCCGCGGCGCTGGAGTAGGTCGGCCCGGTTGACCGCGGTCGCGGCGATGTCGAGCAGGACGCCGTCGGCGGGAAGCTCCGGGGCCGCGACGGTGCAGAGTTCGAGGACCTCCGGCCCACCGGGCTCGCGGGCGAGCACAGCGCGCATCTGTGGCCCGCACGGGCCGCCGCCAGCCATCGGGTCAGAAACGATCGGCAGTGTGATCGACCGCGCTGTCGTCGGGGATCTCGGTGTCCACGTCGTCGGGGTCAGGCGCGCCCGCCGGCCGGTCCCAGTTGGTCGCCAGTGCAATGGCCTTCGCCGCTAGCGCCTCGACCTCCTCGGGGTCGCCCTCGCCCAACCCCGCGGCATACCCCAGGAGGTAGGCGGAGATGGGCGCAGCCGTGCGCTGAACGTTGTGTGCGGCCACGCGGGCCAAGTCCAAGATGAGTCCCTCGTCGACCTCGGCGTCAATGTCGAGGACGTCGCACAACTCATCGATCCAGTCGTGCAGATTCACGCGACCAGCC
>JBAQXA010000112.1:0-1702 GCA_049299195.1 Nocardioides sp. | reverse complement strand
GTTCCACGGTGTCGACATGTCGATCCACTCCGACACCAGCGAGGACGCCTTGCCCAGCAACGCAACGCCAGCAGGGAGCGCGAAGGAGGCTGCGATGGCCGCGGCGGAGCTCTGCAGCAGCGCCCCGAGCGCGACGGCGGCGAGGACGTTGAGCAGCACGTAGATCAGGTAGGAGGTGACGGTGCCTGCGCTCAGGTTTGCGTGCAGGGCTCGACCCGAGGCCGATGCGATCGCGAGTCCGGCGGCGGTCACCGCTCCGCCGAAGACCGCCCCGCCTCCGCCCAGCAAGAGCGACACGGCCAGCTTGGCGTTGACGACTCGGATGCGGCGCGGTTCCTGCGTGAAAGTGGTCATGACGCTGCGTTGGGTCCATTCGCCGGTGAACATCAGGATCGCCACCACGGGCAGGAGGATCGATAGCCCGAGGGCGCCGACGCGCAGGTAGCTGGCGTAGGTCTGATCGAAGCTCGTCGGAACGAGGACCGGCACGAGCATGAGCCCGGTGGTCGACAGCGCAACGAGAGCAAGGAGCCAGCGTGCGGCGCGGGTGTCGGTGGCCTTGGTCCACTCGACCCGGACAAGCCGTGAGAACGGGATCGGCAGTGGGCCAGACGGCGCCGGCTCGATGCCGAGGGTTCGGGGGGACAGAGACGTGGTCATGCTGCAGCCTCCTGCGGCCGGGCCGCGTTGGCGGTGAGCGAGAAGAACAGCTGCTCCAACCCGTTCGTGTCGGACGGACGCAGCTCGGTGAGCAGCACGTGGTGGTCGCGGGCCACGCCGGCGAGCACTTCGGTGGTCACCCGGCCGCCGGAGACGTCCACGGTGAGCGCGTCACCCGGCCCGGCGACGTAGTCGATCCGCGCCGTGTCCAGCGCCGCGGCTAGGGCGATGGGGTCGGGGCTGCGCACGAGGATCGTGGAGCTGGCCAGCAGATCGTCCAACCGGCCGGCGGCCACCACCGCACCGCCAGAGATGACCACGAGATGATCGGCGGTGGCCTGCACCTCGTGGAGCAGATGGCTTGACAGCAGCACCGTGCCGCCGCGGTCGGCGAAGTCACGCAGCAGCGTTCGCATCCAGGCGATGCCCTCGGGATCGAGCCCGTTCGCCGGTTCATCGAGGATCAGCGCCGCCGGATCCCCGACGAGGGCCTGGGCGACGCCGAGGCGTTGACGCATACCGAGCGAGTAGGTCCCGACCCGCTTGTCCGCCGCGCCGGCGAGGCCGACGAGGTCCAACAGGTGCTCGACCCGCCCGAGGTGAACGTCTGCCATCCGCGCTGCGATCGTGAGCGTCGACCGGCCACTGCGCCCGGGGTGCATCGCAGACGCGTCGAGCAGCAGCCCGACGACGCGCGTCGGGTTGGGCAGTTCGACGTACGGTCGCCCGTCGACGGTGGCCGTACCTCGATCGGGTCGCACCAACCCGGCGATCATCTTCAGCGTCGTGGACTTGCCGGCTCCATTGGCCCCGAGGAACCCGGTGATGGTCCCGGGATCGCAGTGCAACGAGACGTCGTGCACGACCGGAACCTTGTTGTAGCGCTTGGTGAGCGCGGTCGTCGAAATCATGTGTTCAGCGTGAACCGACTGGTGCGCAATCGCATCGGGAGGGCGGCCATGATCGGATGAACGAACGGAGTCGCACCGCTGCCGTTCTTCTCGCCTTTCGTCGGTCGTACCGTCGACGTTCGTCGATGGTG
>JBAQXA010000111.1:0-1586 GCA_049299195.1 Nocardioides sp. | reverse complement strand
GGCCGAGGGAGGTGCCGCGGTCGCGGGCGCTGCGGCGAAGGAGGCGGACAAGACGCCCACAAGGAGCGCGAGCGCCAGTGCCGCCGCGCCGCCTCTGCGGAGGCCGCTGGCCGGGGTGCTGTGCGAGTGACGGGAGGTCATGGGGGAAGCCCTACTGTCGACTACAGAACTCAACCCACGCGTGCGCGAGCCGAACCTCCACTGTCTCTGCAACCACACTGATAGTCAAGCTGCACACCAGTCACAGGCCGCCGCGCGAATGGCGCTGCAGCCAGAGGCTGCGCAGTTATCGGTGGCGTGGGGACGAGAGCTTCATCCACGAGAACAAGCTGGAGCGGATGACGAGATTCGAACTCGCGACATCGACCTTGGGAAGGTCGCGCTCTACCAACTGAGCTACATCCGCAGAACCGCCCAGACGGGTGATACCCGCTGACCGTTCGACCCAGGATCCTAGCAAGGGCGACCGGCTGCGGGGGAGCCGGTCGCCTAGGGCTCACTCCCAGACCGGTTACGCGTCGGGTGTCTGTGCCAGCGGCGCGAGGCGAGGCCGGCGTGGCGACAACCCATCACCGCTCGAGCGCCCGGTGACCCGCCGTCCGATCCAGGGCACGAAGTGCTCGCGGGTCCAGCGCGCATTCACTCGACGCTGCTCGGCGGCACTCAGCGCCGCGCGCTCGGGCACCGGCAGCGGCCGCAGGTCGTGGTCGACCCCCAACACCGACAACACCTCGATCGCCATCCGCTGGTGCCCGATCGGGCCCATGTGCATGCGGTCGGGGTCCCAGTAGTCCCAGTTGCGGTAGTCCCGCATCCACCAGAAGTCGACCAGGTCCGCGCCGTGTCGGGCGACGGAGTGCCGGACGAACTCGTTGTAGAGCGCGAACCGGCCGCGCAACGGCCGGTAGATCGCCGAACCGCCGGGGTCGAACGCCGTCCACACCAGCAAGCGAGCGCCGGTCGCCGCAAGGGTGCCGAGCGCGGCGTCATACCGATCCGCGAGCGCCTCGATATCGACCTTGGGTCGCATGATGTCGTTGGCGCCGGCGTAGATCGTGATTAGGTCGGGCCGCATGTCGAGGGCCACCGGGATCTGCTCGGTGAGGATGGCGTCGAGCTTGCGCCCGCGGATCGCGAGGTTGGCGTAGCGGAAGTCGGGGGTCTGCTTGGCCAAGACCTCTGCGACGCGATCCGCCCAGCCGCGTACGCCGTTGGGCCGGGCGGGATCGATGTCGCCGACGCCCTCGGTGAAGGAGTCGCCGAGCGCGACATACCGCTGGAAAGCCAAGGCCCTGAGACCTCAGATCTCGGTGCGGTGGAAGTTGAGGTAGGACCGCGACGGGGTCGGGCCGCGCTGGCCCTGGTAGCGCGAGCCGTATTTGTCCGAGCCGTAGGGGTGATCCGACGGCGAGGAGAGCCGGAAGAAGCAGAACTGGCCAATCTTCATGCCGGGGTAGAGCTTGATCGGCAACGTCGCGACATTGGCGAGCTCGAGGGTGACGTGGCCGGAGAAGCCGGGGTCGACGAAGCCGGCGGTCGCGTGGGTGAGCAGGCCCAGGCGGCCGAGGGATGACTTGCCCTCCACC
>JBAQXA010000110.1:0-1709 GCA_049299195.1 Nocardioides sp. | reverse complement strand
GCATACCAGGAGTGCACCTGGGGGTCGGCGCGGACAACACCAACGCCATCGGCTTCTATCACCACCTGGGGTTCCAGGAAGTGGCCCGCTCCCCCGATGTCGTGTGGATGGCCCGCTCGACTAGCTGATCGCACCCGGGCGCGCTTGGGCACCGCCCGCCAACAACCACAAGCGCGCGCAGCGAACGCTTACGGCTGCCAAACGCCCCCTTCAACAACCACAAGCGTGCGTGGCGAACGCTTATGGCTGCTGTGCACCCCAGGCGCCCAGCCCACAGCGCCGGCCGCGACGTCGGGGGTCAGGCTTCGCACTCCCGCGTTCGGCGGGCGACGAAGTCCTGCATGGCGGCGTCGAGGGAGGGGTCGATGCCGGGGTCGGCATAGGAGTCCAGCAGGTTGCGCCACTGCCCGGCGGCGATGCCCGGGAGCTCCGGCGAGCCGGCCCTGGCCCAGGTCGGGTGCGCGCTGCTGCGAAACATCGGGCTCATGAAGACATCGGTGCGGAAGCGCGCGAGCGTGTGGTCGTGGGCGAGGAAGAGCCCACCCGGGCCGAGTTCAGCGATCGCGTCGAAGGCGAGCGAGTCGGGGTCGGTGGCGATCGGTTCGCGGAGCCGCTCGAACATGCGGATCACTTCAAGGTCCATCGCCAACTTCTCGTACGACGCGACCAGACCGCCTTCTAGCCAGCCGGCCGCGTGCACGACGAGGTCGCAGCCGGCGAGGTAGGTCGCCCACAGCGACATCGCCGACTCCGTCGCGGCCTGCGCGTCGAGCGGGATGCCGGAGCAGAGCCCGCCCCCACCCCGCAGAGGGAGGCCATAACGACGGGCGAGTTGCGCGCCGGCCAGCGTGGTGGTCACCGACTCGGGCAATCCCAACGAGGGGCCGCCCGAGCGCATGTCCACCCCGGTGAAGAAGCATCCGAGGATGCAGGGCGTCCCCGGCCGCACGAGCTGGGCCATCGCGACGCCCGAGAGCACCTCCGCGACCAGGATCGACAGCCCCGCCGCCAGCGTCACCGGCGCCGACGCACCGGCGAGGAGGAAGGGGGTGATCGCCACCGGTTGGCCGTACTCAGCGCAGGCAGCCAACTGCGAGACCATCAGCCCGTCCCACACGAGCGGGGAGTTCGGGTTGACGATGCCCAGGGTCATCGGACGCTCGACGAGTTCGTCCCGGCCCCCGGCGACCAGCGCCGCCAACTCGAACCCGTCGCGCGCCTTGGCCCCGCTCGATCCGTAGACGATGAAGGGCTTGTCGCTCCAGCGCAGGATCGAGTAGTCCATCGCCAAGTGCCGGCTGCTCGCGTCGAGATCCTGGGCCTCGACCGTGCCGCTCTGCAGCACCTGCAGCGCATCGCTCGCCTGGGCCATCTGCACCAGCTCGACGTGATCGGCCAGCGAGCCGTCGCGCCGACCGCGCTCGACGTCATCGGCAAACGGCGGTCCACCGACTGGGCAGTGCACCAGGCTGCCGCCGCCGATCCGCACCTGCCGCTCGGGGTTGCGGCCATAGACCGTGAACGCGCTGGGCGCCAGCTCGAGTTGGCTCAGCACCCAGTCGGGGTCCCAGCGGACTCGGGTGCCCTCGACGCGCTGCCCCGCCTCAGCCAGCCGGCGGAGCATGTCGTCGTCGTGGACCTCCGTGCCCACATCGGACAGCAGCCTCATCGCCTGGGCGTGGATCCGGTCCAGGGCCTCTTCACTGATC
>JBAQXA010000109.1:0-4016 GCA_049299195.1 Nocardioides sp. | reverse complement strand
CCCCCCAATAGATCTTCGCGATGTCCCACGCCTCACCGAGATCGCGCCGGTAGGAGGGGACGGCGGCGAGCTGAGCGGCATACATCGCGACGCGGTGGGCCTGGATGTGATCGGGATGCCCGTAGCCCCCGAACTGGTCGTAGGTGACGAGCACCTGCGGGCGGACCTCGCGGATGATGCTCACCAACTGGTCGGCGGCCTCGGTCAGGTCGGCACGCCAGAAGGCGTTGTCGTGCACGATGTCGCCGGCCACCGCGTGGCCGTCTTCGTGCCAGACCATGCCCGAATCGCGATAGGTCCCGAAGCCGCCGAGAAACCGATGGTCGGTGACCCCAAGCTCGACCATCGCGTCGGCGAGTTCGGTGCGCCGATGCTCACCGAGCCGGTCCTCCCGGTCCGCCGCAAGGTGCTCGAGTTCGGGAACGAGGATCTCGCCCATCTCGCCGGCGGTGCAGGTCACGAGCGTGACGCGCGCTCCCTCGGCGACATATTTGGCCATCGTGGCGCCCTGATTGATCGACTCGTCGTCGGGGTGAGCGTGGACGAGCAGAAGTCGTCGGTCGGGGGCCTCAGTCATGGCGGACACCCTAGGGCAGACTGGGCCGCACCGAACGAGCCGTACCACCCTCGGAGGGACCTCTGTGAGCACCGACTCCACCGCTACGCCGGCCTCAGCCAGCACCTCTGGGGAGGCTGGCATCGGGGTGTGGTCCGAAGCCGGCGTGCTCCGCAAGGTGCTCGTCTGCAGCCCCGGCCTCGCGCACTTGCGCCTGACGCCCGACACCGCCGCCGATCTGCTCTACGACGACGTGCTGTGGGTCGAGCAGGCCCAGCGTGACCACCACGACTTCGTGACCAAGATGACCGAGCGCGGGGTCGAGGTGCTCGACCTGCACACGCTGCTGGCCGAGACGCTGGCCCAGCCGGCGGCGCGCTCGTGGCTGCTCGATCGCCGGATCACCGACGACCTGGTGGGCATCGGGCTGACCGCCGAGATTCGCGCCTGGCTGGCCGACATGGGAGCCGAGCGATTGGCTGAGTTCCTCATCGGCGGCATCTCGTATGACGACGTCCCCGCCGCGGTCGGCGGCAGCTTCCTGCGTGCGTGGCGCGAGCTTGATCGTCCCGGCTTCGTGCTGCCGCCCTTGCCCAACACCCAGTTCATGCGGGACAACACGTCGTGGATCTTCGGCGGGGTCACGTTGAACCCGATGTTTTGGCAGGCCCGACATCAAGAGACGCTGCTCACCACGGCGGTCTATCGCTTCCACCCGCACTTCGCGGGACGCGACTTCCCGATCTGGTTCGGCGACCTCGATGCGGCGCCGCTCGACCGGGGCGCCGCGACGCTAGAGGGCGGCGATGTGATGCCGCTGGGCAAGGGCGTTGTGTTGATCGGCATGGGCGAGCGGACCTCGCACCAGGCGATCACCCAGGTGGCTCGTTCACTGTTTGCCGCGGGGGCCGCCGAGCGCGTGATCGTGGCGAGCCTGCCCAAGACCCGGGCAGCGATGCACCTCGACACGGTCTTCACCTTCGCCGACCACGACGTCGTGACCGCCTTCACGCCGATGACCGACGGGATCGTGCCGTTTAGCCTGCGCCCCTCTGACTCCTTCGGGGCCGGCGGCGACGGGCTCTCGGGCAGCGGCGACATCGACATCGTGCGGGAGTCGTCCGGCCTCGTCCCCACACTGAGCGAGGCGCTGGGCGTCCGGCTGCGGACGGTCGCGACCGGCGGGGACCTCTATGGCCGCCAGCGCGAGCAGTGGGACGACGGCAACAACGTCGTCGCACTCTCACCCCGCGTCGTGATCGCCTACGACCGCAACACCTCCACCAACTCGGCGCTGCGCAAGGCCGGCGTCGAAGTCATCACGATCACCGCCAGCGAACTTGGCCGCGGCCGCGGTGGCGGCCGGTGCATGACCTGCCCGATCCAGCGCGACCCCTTGTACTGACGCCCCGATTAGTCACCGACCCGTCCACACCCCGAGCCGACTCACCCCGAGCCGACTCACACCGACCCGATCACCCCAGGAGGAACCGTGCCGTTCAACAATCACAACCGCAGCCTGCTGTCGCTGGTTCATCACAGCGAGCGCGACCTGCACTACCTGCTCGACCTGTCCCGCGACCTCAAGCGGGCGAAGTACTCCGGGATCCAGCGGCGTACGCTCGCGGGCAAGAACATCGCGCTGATCTTTGAGAAGACCTCCACCCGCACCCGGTGCGCGTTTGAAGTGGCCGCCTACGACGAGGGCGCCCATGTGACCTATATCGACCCGACCTCCTCCCAGATCGGCCACAAGGAGTCGATGAAGGACACCGCGCGGGTGCTCGGCCGGATGTACGACGCGATCGAGTACCGCGGCTCGGCGCAACACAATGTCGACGAGTTGGCGCAGTACGCCGGCGTGCCCGTCTTCAACGGCCTGACCGATGAGTTTCACCCGACCCAGATGCTCGCCGACGTGTTAACGATGACCGAGCACTGCAGCAAGCCGCTGCATGAGATCTCCTACGCGTTTGTCGGCGATGGCCGCAACAACGTCGCCAACTCGCTGCTGCTCGTGGGCGCCAAACTCGGCATGGACGTCCGCATCGGCGCGCCGCGCGACCTCTGGCCGAGCGCCGAACACATCGAGCTGTGCGAGGGTTTTGCGCGCGAGTCCGGCGCCCGGCTCCTGATCACCGATGATCCGCGCGAGGCGGTGGCCGGCGTCGACTTCATCCACACCGATGTGTGGGTCTCCATGGGTGAGCCGATCGAGACCTGGGGCGAGCGCATCACCGAACTGCTGCCCTATCAGGTCAACAGCGAGTTGATGGCCGCCGCCGGCAATCCGCGGGTCCGGTTCATGCACTGCTTGCCGGCCTTCCACAACGCCGAGACCACGGTCGGGGCGCGAATCGCCGCGGAGTACCCCCACTTGGCGGGCGGGATCGAAGTCACCGAAGAGGTCTTTGAGTCGCCGGCCAACATCGCCTTCGAGCAGGCCGAGAACCGGATGCACACGATCAAGGCCGTGCTCGTCGCGGCCCTGTCGTGACTGTCGGGCGCTGAGGAGATCATCATGCGCATCGTGATCGCACTGGGTGGCAACGCGCTTTTGCAGCGGGGCCAACCCATGACCGCCGAGGTCCAGCGGGCCAACATCCGCACCGCCTGTGAGCGGATCGCCACGGTCGTCCCCGGAAACGAGGTCGTGGTCGCCCACGGCAACGGTCCCCAGGTGGGCCTGCTGGCGCTGCAGGCTGCCGCCTACGAGTCGGTGCCGGCCTACCCCTTGGACGTGTTGGGGGCCGAGACCGAGGCGATGATCGGCTACATGATCGAGCAGGAGCTGGGCAATCTGCTCCCCGACGATCAGGCCTTGGCGACCCTCCTCACCCAGATCGAGGTGTCGCTCGCCGACCCGGCCTTCGCGCACCCGACCAAGCCGATCGGGCCGATCTACGACCAGGCCACCGCGGAGCAACTGGCCGCCGAGAAGGGTTGGTCGATCGCGCCCGACGGCGACTCCTTCCGGCGGGTGGTGGCGAGCCCCAAACCGCAGCGGATCTTTGAGATCCGGCCGATCCGTTGGCTCCTGGAGTCGGGGGCGATCGTGATCTGCGCCGGGGGCGGCGGGATTCCGACGGCCTTCGACGACAACGGCGACCTCCACGGAGTCGAGGCTGTCATCGACAAGGACCTGGCCTCGGCGCTGTTGGCGGAGGAACTCGGGGCCGACCTGCTGGTGATCGCCACCGACGTCGACGGGGTGTATGCCGGGTGGGGCACCCCCGATCAGCAGCTGCTGACGCAGGTGCGACCGGAGCAGATCGATGCCCTCGGGCTGCCTGCCGGTTCGATGGGGCCCAAGGTCGAGGCCGCGGTGCGCTTTGTGGAGCGGACCGGGCGCAGCGCCGCAATCGGCTCGCTGCGCGACATCGCCGACATCGTGGCGGGCACGGCGGGCACGCGCGTCAGCGCTTGAGTTGGGCGGCTGGGTTGGGCGGCAGCGTTGGGG
>JBAQXA010000108.1:0-3592 GCA_049299195.1 Nocardioides sp. | reverse complement strand
GCCTGGGCCCCGAGGTCGAGCCCCATGCGCTGCGCAAGGCTGCCGGCACGGCGGCTCGTGCGATCAAAAACGCGGCCTCCGCGGCCCTCGCCCTCCCGAGCCGCACCCCCGCCGAACTCGTCGCGGTCACCGAAGGCTGGCGCCTCGGCGGCTACCGCTACACGACCTACAAGAGCAGCCCCGGCGCGGACGAGACGGCCAGCGTCTCGGTGCTGAGCCCCCACGCTCGCTCCGCGGAGTTCGTCGCGGCGTTCGAGCGCGTCCTCGTGCTGATCGAGGCCGTGTGGCGCACCCGCGACCTCATCAACATGCCTCCGGGCGACCTGCGGCCCCCCGACTTCGCCGGCATCGTCGCGGCCGCCTGCGAGGAGTTGGCCCAACAGCCGGCCGGCCAACTCACCTGCACGGTGTATGACGAGGAGCAGCTCGCCGACCTCGGCTGCGGCGGCATCCTCGGCGTCGGTCAGGCTTCCGGCGCCCCGCCGCGCCTGGTTGAGCTCACCTGGGTCCCCACCGGCGCGGACAAGGCCCCTGACCTCGCCGCCCCTCACCTCGCGTTGGTCGGCAAGGGCATCACTTTCGACTCAGGCGGGCTGGCCATCAAACCCGCGGCCTCGATGAAGGGCATGAAGCAAGACATGGGCGGCGCGGCTGCCGTCGTCCACGCGACCCTGGCGATCGCCAAGCTGGGCGTGCCGGTGCGCGTCTCGACCTTCGTGCCGATGGCCGAAAACATGGTCGACGGCAATGCCCTGCGCCCCGGCGACGTGGTGCACACCTATCGCGGCAAGACCATCGAGGTCTCCAACACCGACGCCGAGGGCCGGTTGATCCTCGCCGATGCGCTCGGCCGCGCGGTCGAGGTCGAGCCCGACGCGATCGTCGACGTCGCCACGCTGACCGGCCACATGGTGATGTCGCTCGGCGACCGAATCGCCGGGCTCCTCGGCAACGACGACGCGCTGCGCGACCGGCTCCTCGACTGCGCGGAGGCGGCCGGCGAGCACGTGTGGCCGATGCCGATCCCCGAGGAGATGCACGAGCGGGTGGTCAAGAACACCATTGCCGACGTCAACCAGCACGACTGGGCGCGCTACGGCGGCGGGCTGTATGCCGCGGCCGTCCTCGAGCAGTTCGTCGAGTCCTTCCCTTGGGCCCACCTCGACATCGCGGGCCCGGCCTTCCACAACGGTGGTGCGACCGGTCATATCACCCCAGGCGGCACCGGGTTTGCGGTGGCGACCCTCGTGGCGCTGGCGGAGTCCCTCGCGGAGTAGCTAGCCGCTTGGCCCGGCCCAACCAGCCCGGCCGACTACCCGAGGCCGCGCTCCTTCTGGCGCCGGTTGTAGTCGCGCATCCGCTGCGGCACCCCGACGACGGCGGCGTCATAGGACGGGATCTGGTGGGCGTTGGCGAACTTGTGGGCCCATCCAATCGACGGCACACGGCGCCGGGTCCACTCCCCATCGTGGGCGACGAGCAGCAGCGTCACGTCGCTGACGGCCGTGCGGGGTTCGACGAACCCCTCGACCCCGCGCCTGCTCGTCACGAAGTCCAGCAGGTGCTGTTCGTCGGCCACATCTGAGGCCCGCACCGTGGTCGATCCCGTGCGCAAAGCGTCCTTCGCCGGCCGGCGCATCCAGCTGCCACCCGGCCCGCGGCGCTTCCCAAACAAACTCAGCCCGAACAAACCCATCCCCCGAGATTAGCCCGACCGCCCCAGCCAGGTGGTGCCTCCACACCGCCAGGTGAAAGGATGCACACCATGTCGGTTGACGGGTCGTCCCAAGCGACCACGGCTCAATCCTCCGCCGACCAAGCGCACGATGTCGTCATCCTCGGGGCCGGGTCCGGCGGTTATGCCTGCGCGCTGCGGGCGGCCCAATTCGGACTCACCGTGGCGCTCATCGAGGAAGCCCAGGTCGGCGGCACCTGCCTCCACCAAGGCTGCATCCCCACCAAGGCCTTGCTCCACGCCGCCGAGGTAGCCGATCAGGCCCGCGACGCGGCCACCTTTGGGGTGCGCGCCAGCCTGGAGGGGATCGACATGGCCGGCGTCCAGGCCTACAAGGACGGCGTGGTCACCCGGCTGTTCCGCGGGCTCACCGGACTCATCGAGAGCCGGTCGATCACCGTCGTCCCGGGCCGTGGCGTGCTCAGCGGGCCGCGGTCGGTCACGGTCACCGACGCCGATGGGGGTGTGCGCGAGGTGCGCGGCCGGGCGATCGTGCTGGCGACCGGCTCCTATGCCAAGACCATCCCGGGCATCGAACCCGACGGACGGCACATCCTCACCTCCGACCACGCCCTCGTGCTCGACCGGGTGCCGGCCAGCGCCATCGTGCTGGGCGGCGGGGTGATCGGCTGCGAGTTCGCGAGCGTATGGCGCAGCTTCGGCGCCGAGGTCACCGTCGTCGAGGCCCTCCCCCGGCTGGTGCCGACCGAGGAAGAAGCATCGAGCAAGGTGCTGCAACGGGCCTTCCGCAAGCGCCGGATCGGCATCAAGACGGGTGTCGTCGTGACGGGCGTTGAGGTCACGGGCCCTGAGGCGGGCTCTGAAGCGGGCACTGAGGCGGGCGCGGGCGGCGTACGCGTGAGCCTGGAGGGTGCCGAGCCACTCACCGCCAAGGTGCTGCTCATCGCCGTCGGCCGCGGTCCACGCACCGCGGGAATCGGCCTGGAGGAGCACGGCGTCCAGCTCGACCGCGGTTTTGTGGTGACCGATGACGAGGGCCGCACCAGCGTCCCGACCGTGTATGCCGTCGGCGACATCGTGCCGGGCCTCCAACTGGCCCACCGTGGTTTCGCCCAGGGCATCGCGCTGGCCGAGCGCCTCGCCGGCGCCACAGTCGCGCCCGTGCGCGACGAACTCATTCCGCGGGTGACCTACTGCTCGCCGGAGGTTGCGTCGGTCGGATTGACCCGCGCGCAGGCCGAAGCGCGGTATGGAGCCGCAGAGGTCTCGGTGCTGACCTACGATCTGGGTGGAAATGGCAAGAGTCAGATCCTCAAGACGCAGGGTCAGGTGACGCTGATCCGCCACAATGACGGGCCGGTTGTCGGCATTCACCTGGTGGGTGACCGGGTGGGCGAGATGATCGGTGAAGCTCAATTGATCGTGGGATGGGAGGCGCACCCGGACGATGTGGCCGCTCTGGTGCACGCCCACCCCACCCAAAACGAAGCACTCGGCGAGGCCCACTTGGCGCTCGCCGGCAAGCCGCTCCACATGCACAGCTAGGCCATCAACAACTCCAACCGCAGCAAGCCGCCAACGACACGAAGAGGGCACGCACCATGGCAACTGAAGTCAGCCTCCCGGCACTGGGCGAATCGGTCACCGAGGGCACCGTCACCCGGTGGCTCAAGCAGGTCGGCGACCAGGTCGGCCTCGACGAGCCGTTGCTGGAGGTCTCGACCGACAAGGTCGACACCGAGATCCCCTCCCCCGTGGCCGGCACCCTGCTCGAGATCCGCGCCGCCGAAGACGTGACCGTCGAGGTCGGCGGGGTGCTTGCCGTCATCGGCGCTGCCGACGAGGCCACCGACTCCGGCGCTGAGACACCCACCCCCGAAGAGCCCGCCGCCGAAG
>JBAQXA010000107.1:0-2025 GCA_049299195.1 Nocardioides sp. | reverse complement strand
CGGACACGAAAGCCCCAGGTCAATGACCTGGGGCTTTGTCGTTGGCGGCGGGACCGGCGTTGCCGAGTGCGTTGGCGAGACGCAGCGGCTTTCCTGCGGAGAGCGAGGGAGGGCGTGTGGATGAGGGGCAAGGTCTCCGCGTACGCGACCCTCGCCTTGCGGCGGCAGTTGGAGCGAGACGGGCTCGACGACCTGATCGGCGAGCTGGTTCGAGGTCAACGGACCCCTCGGCGCGGATGCCATCGCGCAGTACGTCGACGAGTGGCGCTGAGCCGCTGGCGCGGGTTCTGATCCTGGACTCCGAAGCCGTCTCGGCCTTGGCCGAGAAGCGCAAGGGGATGGCCGAGCGGCTGGCGGCCGCCCAACAAGCCGACCACCGGGTCCTCATCCCCGCGTTAGTTCTCGCAGAGGTCGCTACGGGCGCGCCAAGTGACGCCGCGATCTGGCATGTCCTGGCGAAGATCCCCACGCTCGACCTACCTCAAGGTGTGGCGATGCGAGCCAGCGCGCTCCGCGCCCGCGCTGAAAGAGTCCGCCGCAAGACGCGACCTCACTGTCGACTCCATCGTCGCCGCGACGGCGGTGGAGCTGGCCCCGTCGGTGGTGATCACGGCAGACAAGCCCGACTTGGAGCTCCTGGTCGACGGATTCGACGTCAAGGTCTTATCCATCTGAGCCCAGGCTCAGGCGTCCCAGCCCTCAGGCAGCTCCAACGCGTCGTGCACGTGCTGCGGTACCGGGAGCTCCGCGCCCGTGGGACGCCCTTCCCTCTCCCAACCAGAAGCGGGCGAGTTCCGTTGTCACGGAATCGGAGGCGCCTTCCCCGCCTGAACGAGCCCACTCTCATAGGCCACGACCACGGATTGAGCTCGGTCGCGCACCCCAATCTTTGCGAACAGATGTCCGATGTGGGACTTCACCGTGGCCTCGGTGATGTGGAGGTCACGACTGATCTCGACGTTGCTGCGACCCCTGGCAACCAGCTGGAGGACTTCGCGTTCGCGGTCGGTCAGTGTCGCGACGGCATGAACCGCCGAACTTTGATAAGTGGGAGCCAGTGCCAAAGTGCTGAGGAGGTGTCCAAGGAGACTTGGGGCGATCACGGCGTCCCCGTCCGCGGCGAGATGCACGGCTCGAAGAAGGTCGTCCCCGTCTCCGTCCTTGAGAAGAAATCCACATGCTCCCGCACGGATCGCGTCCAGGACGTATTCATCATGGTCGAACGTGGTGAGGACAATGACCGCGACGTTGGGATAGTGCTCCCGAATGGCGCGAGTTGCTTTGATCCCGTCGAGCACAGGCATGTGGATATCCATGAGCACGACGTCGGGCACAAGATCCCGCGCTAGCTCAACTGCTTGTTTGCCGTTGGCCGCCTCGCCTACGACCGTGATGTCCTGGGCGAAGCTGAGCAAGGCGCCGATCCCCTGCCGAACCAGCGTCTGGTCATCGGCAAGGACGACCCGGACATGCCCACGGTCGGTGGTCATGACGGATCTGCTGTAGGCACTGTGGCCCGGACCACCCACGCACCGGGTTCGAGGGGCCCGATGGCGAGCTGCCCCCCACACAGGCTCAAGCGCTCGCGCATCCCAACGATGCCGACGCCTGGCTGCAGGCTGGCTTTTGGACTTCTAACCACTGGATTCCTCACGAACAGCTCAACGACATCCTTCCGCCAACCGACCCTCAGCTGCACCGTTCCGGAACTGCCGTGGCGGCGAGCGTTGGTGAGCGACTCCTGGACGATCCGGTATGCGGCCAGCGACCCCCCTACTGTCATGGGCTGTGGTTCTCCGCTGACCACAAAGTCGATGCCTTGCCCAGCGTCCTGGCACTGTTCGACCAGTTCAGAAACCTGATCGATGCTCCGATCGAGTCCGAACGACGAGTCGCCCTTCATTCGCAAGGCACTGAGTACCTGACGTAGCTCCGCCATCGCCTGGCGAGCGCTCGTCTCAATTGCTCGCAGGTCGTCGACCAAGATCTCCTGCCCACTCTCGCGGCGTCGTCGCAGCACCTGCG
>JBAQXA010000106.1:0-4662 GCA_049299195.1 Nocardioides sp. | reverse complement strand
GAGTCGGTGTGGGAGCGCCTGGTCGGCCAGGCGCCCGCGATCAGCGTGCTCAAGCGCGCGGCCGGCGGTCACGGCATGACCCACGCCTGGTTGATCACCGGTCCGCCCGGGTCGGGTCGCTCCAACGCCGCGATCGCGTTTGCTGCGGCGTTGCACTGCCAACACAGTGGCACCGATCTCGCCGGCTGCGGGCGTTGTCAAGGCTGCCGCACGACGCTGGCCGGCTCCCACGCCGACCTCACGGTCTGCCGCACCGAGAAGCTCTCGCTCGGCGTCGACGACGTGCGGGAGTTGGTGCGGTCGGCGGCCCTGGCCCCGGTGGGCGACCGCTGGCAGATCATGGTCGTCGAGGACGCCGACCGGCTCACCGACAGCTCCGGCAACGCGCTGCTCAAGGCCATCGAGGAGCCGACCGCCCGCACGATCTGGCTGCTCTGCGCCCCCACGGTCGAAGACGTCTTGCCGACGATCCGCTCGCGCTGTCGCCTGTTGACCCTCGCCACACCCACCGCCGAAGCGGTGGCCCGGTTCCTCAGCGCCGGTGGAGTTGAGCCGGGGGTAGCGGCCTACGCCGCCCGCGCCTCCCAGGGCCACATCGGCCGCGCCAAAGCGCTTGCCCACGACGATGAGACCCGAGCGCGCAGGCGCCAGGTGGTCTCGATCCCCGCGCGGCTGCGCACGATCGGCGACTGCATGACGGCCGCAGCCAGCCTGACCGAGTCCAGCCAGGAGGAGGCCGACGCGATCACCTCAGGCCTCGACGTCAGCGACAAGGTCGATCTCGACGCGGCCTACGGCGTGGTGGAGCGGGGGCGGCGACCGCGCGAATACGCACCCGCCCTGGCCGCCATGGAGCGCAGCAACAAGTTGCGTGCCAAGCGCCGCCGTCTCGACATGGTCGACCGGGGTCTGATGGACCTCGTCTCGGTCTATCGCGACGCCATCGCGTTGAGCATCGATGAGCGGGCCGAGCTGGTCAACGAGGAGCTCCGACAGGAGGTTGCTCAGCTCGCGGCGGAGGCACCGCCGGAGGTGCACCTGCGCCGGATCGAGACGATCTTTGCCGCCCGCGAGCAGCTGCTCGAGTTCAACGTGCCGACACTGTTGGCGCTGGAGGGCATGATGGTCGGTCTGTGGGAGGCCGGCGAGCGGTCCCCGCACTCGACGCCCGGAGGCAGCTGACTGTGAACCCACGGACCCGCAAACTGGCCGAGGCGGCGCTCGTGCTCGCCGTCGTCTGCGCCTTCGCTGTGGTCATCTTCATCGCGCTCAAGCCGGGACCCCTGGCCGGCGACCGGAGCGCCACGTCGCCGGGCTCGTCGGACTCCTCGGGCTCCGGGGCTGATTCTGGGCCCGATTCTGGGTCCGGCTCTGGGCCCGACGCTGGGGCTAACGGGGGGAGCGAAGCCCGCAAGGCCCCCCAGCCCGGTCTGCAGAAGTTCTATGACCAGCGCCTGGCCTGGGAGGACTGCCGCGGGGGCAATGAGTGTGCCGACCTTGAGGTGCCGCTCGACTACTCCCGCCCGGCCGGCGACACCATCACCGTCCGCGTGCTCCGCAGCGCCGCCGAAGGCGACCGCATCGGCTCGCTCGTGGTCAATCCCGGTGGCCCGGGAGCCTCCGGCATGGACTACGCCGCGCGTGCCGGACAGTCCTTCGGCCAACCTTTGATCGATCGCTTCGACATCGTCGGTTTTGACCCGCGTGGAGTCAGCGAGAGCGCCCCGATCGACTGCCTGAGCGACGACGACCTCGACACCTATGTCGCGCAGGATCCCGCTCCCGATGACGCGACCGAAGTCGGCGAGCTCGAGGCCCAGGCGCGCGCCTTTGGCTCCGGCTGCCTCAAGCTGTCCGGGGGAGTGGCCGCCCACGCCTCGACTCTCGATGCTGCCCGCGACATCGACGTGTTGCGCGCCGCGCTGGAGGAGCCGAAGCTCGTCTACCTCGGGGCCTCCTATGGCACCCAGCTTGGCGCCGCCTACGCCGATCTCTTCCCCCAGCGCTCCGGCCGGCTGCTCCTCGATGGTGCCGTCTCGCTGGAGTTGTCCGCGCAGGAGCTCGCCAAGCAGCAGGCCGCCGGCTTCGAAACCGCGCTGCGGGCCTACGTCGCCAACTGCGTGGAGGCGACCGACTCGTGCTTCCTGGGCAGCACCGTCGACGAGGGGGTCGCCCGCATCCAGCAGTTCCTCGCCGAGGTCGACGCAGCTCCGCTCTCCACCGATCTCGAGGGCCGCGAGTTGCGTGCGGGCAATGCCCTCTACGGCCTGGTGGTGCCGCTCTACCAGCGCGCCGCCTGGTCGGCCCTGTCGCTGGGGTTGCGGCAAGCCTTCGGTGGCGACGGCACGATGCTGCTTCAGTTCAGCGATCTCTACACCAGTCGTGGTTCCTCGGGTTATGACAACAACACGATCGAGGCCAACCTCGCGATCGTGTGCTCCGACAGCGCCGAGCGGCCGAGCCGGGCGGAGGTCGAGGCATCGATCCCGGGGTTTGAAGCGGCCTCCCCGACGTTTGGAGCGGCGCTTGGCTGGGCTCAGCTCGGCTGTGGCGGCTTCCCGGCCGGGCCCGCGATCGACTGGGCCGCTGTCGATGGAGCGGGCGCTCCGCCGATCGTGGTGGTCGGCACCACACGCGACCCGGCGACACCCCTGGCCTGGGCGGAGTCGCTGGCTAACCAGCTCGAGTCCGGGGTGTTGTTGACGCGCGACGGCGACGGCCACACGGCATACCACTCCGGCAACGACTGCATCGACGACGCAGTCGAGGACTACCTGATCAAGGGCACTGTTCCCGCCGACGGCACCGGCTGCTGAACCGCCGGCCCGCGCGAACTGCCGACGAGGGTCAGCTGTGCGTCAGCTTCAGGTAGTCGATCTGGCCGGTGAAGTAGTCGCAGGTGATCTCGATCTGGTCGCAGTTGAGCTTGCCGCCGATGGTCAGCGGCACGCTGTTGTCGATCGGCCCGATCGGCACGGCTGAGTTCTTGACGCCCTGATAGACGTCGTCGACATACATCCGCACGCTGTCGCCCGTGCGGATGCAGCGCACGACATGCCACTGGTTGTCGGAGAGGCTGACGGTCGACTGCACCGCCATCTGATCGGTGTCGTTGCGGAACAGGCACGAGGGATAGCCGTCGGGCTGCTGGATCTTCCACTGCCCACCCACCGAGGCCGCCTGCCCCTTCTGGGTCACGTTGCCGAAGCTCGTGTTCGTGCGATAGCGCAGTTCGATGGTGAACGTGTCGTTGCCGGCATCGAGCAGCGCATGGTCGCTCACGGTGATCACACGCTCGGGCTTGGCGGGTGGCGCGATTGGGCCGGTGTAGGCCCACGAGTAGGCAGTGGCCCCCAGGACGACCACTCCGGTGTCGAGGCCGGCCTGGTTGATCACGCCGTTGAGGCCGTTGCCCCCGGTGTCGACCATGGTGGTGGCGTTGGCTGCCTCGTTCATGTCGTAGATCACCGTGGTCGAGGCCGCGGTCGGGCTCACCGTCACCGCGAGGGTGCCGGTCTTCTGGTTGCCCGACGGGTCGGTCGCGGTGACCCGCACGGTGTAGTCGCCGGCCGCTCGCTTGCCGGTGTTGATGTCGTAGGAGACCGTGCCGCTGCCCAGCCCGGTGACCGTGGCGGGCAAAGCGTTGCTCGCGACGGCGAAGGTGGTCAGATCGTCTTGCAGATAGTTGCCCGCAGCGTTGCGCAACTGCACTTCCACGTCACTGACCGCAACGTTGTCGCTGGCCGTCCCGGAGATGACGAAGTTCTCCGTCACCGACACCGAGGCTCCCGGTCCGAGGATCGTTGTCGTCGGTTTGGTCGTGTCCGGCGTGGTGTCGACGGTGATGCTCGTGGTGGCCGAAGCCGTGCGGCCAGCCGCGTCGCGTGCGGTGGCGGTCGCGGTGTAGCTCCCGACCGGGAGACTGTCCAAGGCCACACTCCAGGTCACCAGGGCCGAGTTCATCGCCCCTCCGGTGACGGTGACCGGCAGGGTTGCGGCGGCGGTCCCCAGTGAGCCGTTGGCCTGCACGTAGGCGCCCGCCGAGTTGCGCACGCTGACCCCGACCGAAGTGACGGCCACGTTGTCGGAGGACTCTCCGGTGAGGGCGACGGGGGTGCCGACGGTGACGGACGTCGACGGCCCCGCGATCGTCGTCGTGGGGTTCACCGCGTCGGTGGCCACCACGGGATTGGTGTGGGCGCTGAAGCACACGACGTACTTGTTGGTCGTCCACTCCGCCTTGGTGGGGGCGTCGTAGGTGAAGCTCGCGGTGCTCACCCGCGCGTCACAACCGCGGCGGGCCAGCGTCCGGACCTTGGTGCGCCCGGGGTACTTCTTGCCCTTCAGCTTGAAGACCGAGGTGGCCTTGAAGGAGTGGGTCGCATCGCAGGTGGTGCGCGCCGACCCGGCCAGGCAGAGCGCCTGATTGGCGGCCAGCGGTGAGCGCAGCAGCGGGGCGCTCGTGCTCGTGATCGGGGTCAGGCTGCTGCCCCGTGCGAGGACGGCATCGCAGCGGAACCACCGCGCGCCGTGCTTGCGCTGGGCCTTGGTGGGGATGAAGTCCGCGAGGGTGAAGGCAGACAGCAACCGCGTCGTCGCGCTCCCGCCCACACCCTTGGCGAAGGCGCTGCGGCAACCGGCCGCGACGGCCTGCTTGACGGC
>JBAQXA010000105.1:0-2544 GCA_049299195.1 Nocardioides sp. | reverse complement strand
CCCTGCACGAACGCATCAAGGTGGCCGAGCGTGAACTGCTCGCGTCCACGATCGACGCCCTGGCCGCCGGCCGGGTGAACTGAGGAGGAAGCCCCCCATGGCCGAACGAGCCCCCATCCGACGCGCGCTGGTGTCGGTCTACGACAAGGCAGGACTCGACGACCTGGTGCGCGCCCTGGCCGACGCCGGGGTCGAGCTCGTCTCCACCGGGGGATCGGCGGCGCTGATCGAGGGTCTCGGGCTCCCGGTGACGCGGGTCGAGGACCTGACCGGCTTCCCCGAGTGCCTCGACGGCCGGGTCAAGACGCTGCATCCCCGCGTGCACGCCGGGATCCTGGCCGACCGCCGGCTCTCCAGCCACCGCGATCAACTCGTGGAGCTGGGCGTGGAGCCGTTTGACCTGGTCGTCTCCAACCTCTACCCGTTTACCCAGACCGTGATGTCCGGCGCCAGCGCCGATGAGTGCGTGGAGCAGATCGACATTGGCGGGCCGTCGATGGTCCGCGCGGCGGCCAAGAACCACCCTTCGGTGGCCATCGTCACCTCCCCCGCACGGTATGCCGACACGGTCGCCGCGCTCGCAGCCGGCGGGTTCACGCTGGCCGAGCGCCAGCGCCTCGCCGCCGAAGCCTTCGTGCACACCGCGACCTACGACGTCCACGTGGCGTCGTGGATGGGCAACGCCCTGGTCGACACCTCCGACGGGACCGGCTTCCCGGCCTGGATCGGCGCAACCTGGGACAAGGCCGCGAGCCTGCGTTATGGGGAGAACCCGCACCAGCGCGCCGCGCTCTATCTCTCCGGCTTCGGCTCCGGGCTCGCCCAGGCCGAACAACTCGGCGGCAAGGAGATGTCCTACAACAACTTCGTCGACGCCGACGCGGCCTACCGCGCGGCCTACGACCATGGCGAGGTGCCGACGGTCGCCATCATCAAGCACGCCAACCCGTGCGGCATCGCGGTGGGAGCCGATGTGGCCGAGGCCCACCGGTTGGCGCACGCGACCGACCCGGTCTCCGCGTTTGGGGGTGTGATCGCCACCAACACCCCGGTGAGCCTGGCGATGGCCGAGCAGTTGGCCGATGTGTTCACCGAGGTCATCGTGGCGCCCGACTACGACCCCGACGCGCTGGCCGCGTTGCAGGCCAAGAAGAACCTGCGGCTCCTGCGTGTGGGTGCCGGCCATCGTGGTGGGGCCGAGATGCGGCCGATCTCGGGAGGGCTGCTCATGCAGTCCCGCGACGTCCTCGATGCCGCCGGGGAGTCCGAAGACGGCACCCCCTTCGGCGATGATCCGGCGCACTGGCGCTTGGTTGCGGGGGAGCCGGCCGATGCCGGCACGCTCGCCGATCTCGAGTTTGCGTGGCGTGCGGTGCGGGCGGTCAAGTCCAACGCGATCCTGCTCGCCCGCGGCGGCGCTGCCGTGGGGATCGGCATGGGACAGGTCAACCGGGTCGATTCGTGCCGACTCGCGGTCGCACGGGCCGGAGCCGAGCGGGCCAGCGGCTCGGTCGCCGCATCGGACGCATTCTTCCCGTTTGCCGACGGACCGCAGATCCTGTTCGACGCGGGCGTCAAGGCGATCGTCGCCCCCGGCGGATCGGTGCGCGACGCCGAAGTCATCGAGGCAGCGCAGGCCGCCGGCGTCACCGTGTATTTCACCGGCACCCGCCACTTCTTCCACTGACCCCCCTGCCTAGGATCGAACCGTGACTGCGCAGACCCTGGACGGCACCGCTACCGCCAAGACGATCAAGGCCGAACTCATCGAGCGCGTGGCGCGCCTTAAGGAGCGGGGGATCACCCCGGGCCTGGGCACCGTGCTGGTCGGCGATGACCCCGGCTCGCGGTGGTATGTCGGCGGCAAGCACAAGGACTGCGCCGAGGTGGGGATCGCCTCCATTCGCGTGGATCTGCCCGAGGTCGCCAGCCAGGCCGAGATCGAAGAGGCCGTCCGCGGGCTCAACGACGACCCCGCCTGCACCGGCTACATCGTGCAGTTGCCGCTGCCGCGCGGTCGCGACGAGAACCGCGTGCTCGGCCTGATCGACCCGGCCAAGGATGCCGACGGCCTCCACCCGACCAACCTGGGCTGGCTGGTCTTGGGCAACGATGCCCCGTTGCCGTGTACGCCGTTTGGCATCGTGGAGTTGTTGCGTCGCCATGACGTGAACATCGCCGGGGCAGAGGTAGTTGTCGTCGGTCGCGGCATCACCGTCGGCCGCCCGCTGGGGCTGCTGTTGACTCGCCGCTCGGAGAACGCCACGGTCACCCTCTGCCACACCGGCACCGTCGATCTCGCCGCCCACGTGCGCCAGGCCGACATCGTCGTGGCCGCTGCCGGGGTGCCGGGGATCATCTCCGCCGACATGGTCAAGCCCGGCGCCGCCGTGCTCGACGTCGGCGTCTCCCGAGTCGACGGCAAGATCGCCGGTGACGTGGCCGATGACGTGTGGGACGTCGCCGGCTGGGTCTCGCCCAACCCCGGCGGGGTGGGGCCGATGACGCGCGCGATGTTGCTGGCCAACGTCGTGTCGATCGCGG
>JBAQXA010000104.1:0-5997 GCA_049299195.1 Nocardioides sp. | reverse complement strand
CGCGGACCTTGCCGTCACTGCCGAGCACGAGGCCGCACAGGTCGACGTCGTGGGTGATGCCGCCGGACTCGGTCCACTCAAGCACGGCGTCGACGTTGGTTCCGTTCAGCGGCGCATTCGCACCCTTGGGCAAGACGGCCATGTCAGATCGGTCCTCAGAGGTGCGGTTGGATCGCAGGCAGAAGATCCTTGAAGGTGCGACCGCTTGCAATCGCGCCGATCGCGGTCATGCTCCAGCCTCCGCCGTTCCGCGACACCTTTGCCATGACCTGCGCAGTGTGCGCCCCCGATCCGGAGAGCTCGTAGCGGGCAATCTCCTGCCCGTTGGTCTCGTCGACCAGACGGCAGAAGGCGTTCTCTATCTGACTGAAGTTCTGTCCCGTGAACGAGTTGACGATGAACACGATCGCGGACACGTTGCCGGGCAGTCGGTCGAGCTGCACCTTGATGGACTCATCGTCGCCGTCGCCCAGGCCGGTGCGGTTGTCGCCAGTGTGGACCACCGACCCGTCCTGGCTCTTCAGCTGCTTGAACCAGACCTGATCCACGACCGTGCCAGCGGCGTCGTAAAGAACGGCCGAAGCGTCGAGGTCGATGGCCTGGTCCTTCATCCCTCCGAAGAAGCCGCGCTTCTTGACGGCGTCCCAGCCAAGGCCCATGCGGACATGGGTGAGAGTCGAACCCGACGTACTGGACAGCGGGACGCTCTGGCCCTTGGTCAGCGAGACGGTCATGGCAACCTCCTGATGGTGCGTCCCGAGTGCCTGCACCGAATGCGAACAGATGTGATGAGTTCCGGCAGCACAAACCCTATTGCATCCCGCGCTAGCGCGGTTGGGCACCCGGCTAGATTACGTACACTGGATCGGTTAGGCGGCAGGAGCGTCACATGCGGGTCTTTGGAACAGAGATCCTCACGTCCGGCGCGACTCCGTGCGCCGTATGTGGAGGACGGCTGCGTGGTGCCGTCTTCAAACTCCCCGATGGGCGCACCTGGTGCGTCAGCCATGCAAGCGATCCTCGTTGCAGCGGTTGCAGCATCCCACTCGGCCCGGCTCGGCCAAGTGGTGACCTCTGTGCCGGCTGCGCAGGTTCCGCTGTGCGTCGGAGCCGTGATGTGGTTCCCGTCAAGGAGAAGCTGAAGCGGCACATGGCCCAGCACGGCATTGTCGTGACGACGCCGACCAGGATTCAGCTCGTCGAGTCGCCTGCGGTGATGTCCGGTACCCCGCATGTCCTCGGGATGACGAACTGGACACGACGCGCCCGGTACGGGGTCACAGGGCCGATCACGATTCAGGTGCTCAGAGGTCTCCCGTTGGCGCAGTTCAGACACGTCATGGGACACGAGTTCGCCCACGCCGCAATGGCTGGAAGCTCCGGGATGGTGTCTCTTGGCCCGCGCCTGACTGAAGGCTTCGCGGAGACGCTGGCGCTCGTACATCTGCGGCTGGCAAAGGATGCTGGCCTCAGCATCATTGAGGCGTCGATGCTGAACAACCCGGACCCGGTATACGGCGATGGCTTGCGCATGGTCTTGCCCGCTGTGGAACGACATGGTTTGCCCACGGTGCTGGAGGCTCTCCAGTTGAACCGGCCACGCGACGTCGGGCTGCCCCGGACGTGAGACCAGGCACGGTGATGGTTCTTGGCATCGCCCTCCTGCTGTCGGCTTGCAATGTTGAACGCCAAGCCGAGAGTCCCTTGAATGGGACACGTTCGCCGGTAGGCGCGACTGACAGCACGAAGGCGTTGGCGGTGATCCCGACTGTTGCCCGTAGCAATGGGGACAGCGGCTACCGGCGAGAGTCTTTCGGACGCCCTTGGCTCGATGTTGACGGGAACGGCTGCAATCAACGCGATGACGTGCTCCTGCGTGATGCTGTCCCGGGGACGGCGCGTTCAGTCCGCCAGGGCGCGTGTGCCCACGACGTCATCGCGGGCACTTGGCTCGATCCCTACACCGGCGTTGCGTTGACGTTTTCGGATCTCAAGGAGCTGGCCCAAGCCCAAGCGATCCAGATTGACCACGTAGTTCCGCTCGCGGAAGCATGGGTTTCCGGCGCCTCATCTTGGAGCGCCGAGCAGCGGGAGCGATACGCCAATGATCTCGGCTCACTTCTGGCAGTCGATGGTCCGACGAATGCAAGCAAGGGCTCGCACGACCCCGCCGCCTGGAGGCCGAAGAAGGAGTTCCAGTGCGACTACGCCAGGCGTTGGGTAGCGGTCAAGTCCGCATGGAGTCTGGGAGTCGACCCCAGCGAGCGTCGTGCTCTCAATGAGATGTTGGGGGTGTGCGGCTGAGCGCTTGCTGTCGATTGAGGCGGGCTTTGATGGCAGTCTCAACGGCAGCATGTCGATGAGCGCCCAGCGACACGATATGAACATGCTCGACTGCGGTGTCGATGGCCATGATGCCTTCGAAGGCCGCATCGACCGCATCTTCAAGCGGCCAGCCGTAGACGCCGGTGCTGACGAGAGGGAACGCGACAGTCTTTGCGCCGAGTTCGTCGGCAACCGACATTGCATGGCGGTAGCAGGACACCAACTGCCTTCTCTCGCCGAGCCCGTGAATCGGTCCCACGACATGGACAACCCAGCGTGCCGAGAGGTCGCCAGCCGTTGTCCATCCCGCCTCACCCGTAGGTAGTCCGTTCGGAAAGCGGGCAATGCAGTCCTCCAGGATGGTCGGCCCCCCAGCGCGGTGAATGGCTCCATCGACACCCCCTCCGCCCCGCATCCTGTTGTTCGCTGCGTTGACGATCACGTCGACGTCGAAAGCCGTGATGTCACCCTCAGCAGCCGTGACCCTCATAGTTGAGCACCAGTGATGGTCGGGAGCTCGAATCTGCCTGCGATCTCGTTCCACAACCTCGCGGCTTCGTCCTTGTGGGGATGTGACTGCGTGCTGAGGTCGGTGGCCGTCGCAAGTTCACTGGACGCATTGTCGCAGGGCGAGTATCGCGCCGCTTCGGCGAAGGCGGCATCCGCTTGCGCCGAGTAGTGCCACGCTTGGATCAGCTCGTCGACCAGCGGACTTGCCTCGGGCAGCGTCGACAGATCGAGTTCACTTGCCTGGTCGGCGAGGGCGTTCCGCGAGCTTTCCGCTGCGTCGAACGTTGCTGCCGCGCCTTCCAGGTCGCCGCACGAGGTCAACTCGCGGGCGGCGGCCTGAATGTTTGCCTTGTCGCGGGAAGAGTCCTGGATGAGTCTGTAGATAGAGGAGGCCACATCCGAGCCCTGGTCTGACGGCTCTACGTCGGCCGCAGGCTCACCTTCAGGTGAGTCCTGTGCATTTGCATCCTCGCCCTGATCCGCCAACCCAGACGAGGCCGTGTTGGGGTCGCCGCCCGGCGCGGCGTCACCCCCGCGACCGAGGAGGTACCCGCCGCCGCCGAGGACAACTACAGCCAGTACGCCAGCGAGCACGAGCAGGGGAGTGCGATTGCCCGTTCTTGGCGAAGGTCGCCCGGACGAACCTGACGGTTGACCGGGCGTGGAGGGCGGAGGCGCAGACGCTGGGGCGGGGGCAGCCGGAGGAGGAGTTATGACCGGGGGCGGGACCGGTGGGGCTTGTGGTTCAGATGGCACCGCTGCTTGCGGCGGAGCATCCTTCGAGAGGTTGATCCTAGGCACGCCACCTAACTGCCCCTCGCTAGTGTGCCTGTCGTTCATAGTCCAAAGTCTAAGGGTGACGCTGAGATGGCTCGGCCTCCCGCTAGCGACCCGATGCGCTTGGTGTATCGGCCTGGTCGGCGAGGAAGCTCACCATTGCGTCCAGAATGGCCTGAGCGACCCTTCGTTGGAACCGGTCTGAAGTTAGGAGGTCTGCATCCTCGGTGTTGCGCATGTTGCCCGTTTCAAGGAGCAGTTGCGGCACCGTCGTGAGGTTGAGCCCGGCCAGGTCGTCTCGATCCTTGAAGCCGTTTGCTCCGTAGTAGTCCGATACGGGCATCCCGGTCTTCAGCATGGCCGACTTCAGGAGATCTGCGTACTCCCACGACGCAGCGACCACGCTGTCGTTCACACCTGAGCGAACTGGCCGAAGAATCGTGAATCCTCGGCCTGACGCCGGGCCGCCATCGGCGTGAATGTCGATCGCGATGTCGGCGGCGGCCTCGTTGAGGGTGCGGGCGCGCACGTCGACGCATGGGCCGACGCCGTCGTCCGATGTTCTGGTGAGCACCGTCCTCCCGCCCGCACTGTGGACCAACTCGTCCAGGTAGCTAGCCACCTGGAAGGTGAATCGAGATTCTGGGTAGCCGTCGTCGGTTGAAGCGCCCGTCGTGTTGCAGTCTTGGTAGCTTCGGCCGTTCCAGATCTGCTTACGAATCTCGCTTGTGGCGTACCGATTGCGACCGTTGTGTCCGGGGTCGATCCCGACGACTCGGCCCGTCAGTGGCTTATCCGGAACGGGAGCACCCGGGGTCGTGTTCGGTGTTCGCGACACCTCGGCGAGCTTGCTTGGGTTGGCGTGGGGCGATGGTGCGGAGGCACTCGGTGAGCCGCCAGATGTGGCAGGACGCGATGTGGATGAGTCGTCACAGCCCGCCGAGGCCAGAGCGGTCAACAGGACGGCGGCGAGAGACAGCCGTAGCGATGTCATGCCACGCCGAACTGTCTTTGGACCGTGGCGAGCACTTCCTTGACCCGCCCCTTCGGCAGGAGAACGTCCTTGGCGCTGATTGACCCAGGCGTCGACTCCACGGTGTCTTGGACGCCTTGGCGTACTCCTTTTCGGAGTCGCCACAGGAACTTCACGGCATCGACCTTCTTGAACTCGCCCCTCGAGTTCAAGTCAAGGCCGGCGGCTGCCTCCTTGAGACGCCCTGTGTGGAAGGCAGCGACGCTGGGGCCTGATCCGTTGATGGCCGCTTCGGCTGCGGTTGCGTCCGGCATGACGTTCCAGAGCGCGAGGAGGTGCGCGGCGAGCTTGTGGTCGCTGAGCCCAAGTCGGTGGAGCTGCTCGACGTGGCACAGAATGGCGGCCTCGCAGTAGAGGCTCGACACATAGACTCCGACAGGCCCCGCAGGCAAGCTCGCTAGACCGATGAGGCGTTGGCGTCGCACGGCCGCCTTGATGACGTCCTTCTCTCGGAGGTTCTCTTGATCCTCCTTACGAACGGCGTGAACGAAGAGCGTGACGAGACGTTCGGGCGTTACCGCCGATTGCTCGTCGCTCATCGTCAGGATGGACGACACTCGTTGGTAGATGTCGTTGTCCCCGGCGCGCTCGGCCAGTCTCTCGCCGACAGTTGCTGCGCTCTTGTCGGCCGCCTCCCGCGCGCGTCCCGCCAAACCACGGGCACCATGAGCAGCTCGGTCTTTCCAGCTTGGCGTCTCTGTGGGTGTTTCGTCTGTTGGGGTTGGGGTGGTCTGTGGTGCGGGTGCTGGGGTGGGTTCGGCTACCGGGGTGGGCGTCGGGATGTGGGTTGCCTCGGCGACCGGGGTGGTGGCGGGCTCGGGAGCAGGGATTGGCTCGGGTTCGGCGGGTGCGTCGATGCTGACGCCGTAGTTCGTGGCGAGGCCGACGAGACCAGACTCCCAGCCCTGGCCGACGGCGCGGAACTTCCATTGCCCGTTGCGCTTGTAGAGCTCGCCGACGACGAACGCGGTCTCGTTGGTGGCGCCCATGGTGTCGAAACGCAGTTCGTCACCGCCGCCGGTGGTGTCGACCACGGCGATTGCCAGGCCCCTGACGGCGCCGAAGTTGCCACCGGTGATGGACCCGACCAGGACGACCTTGTCCACATCGTCGGGGAGTTGGTTCACATCGACGTTGAGTCGCTCGGTGGTTCCGGTGCGGCCCTTGTGGGTTACGGCACCGGAGGGGTGGTTGGGCTGGTTGTAGAAGACGAAGTCGGTGTCGTCGCGGACCTTGCCGTCACTGCCGAGCACGAGGCCGCACAGGTCGACGTCGTGGGTGATGCCGCCGGACTCGGTCCACTCAAGCACGGCGTCGACGTTGGTTCCGTTCAGCGGCGCATTCGCACCCTT
>JBAQXA010000103.1:0-4871 GCA_049299195.1 Nocardioides sp. | reverse complement strand
GGTCAAGGGGACTCTGGGCGTGCTCGCGTCGCTGACGCTGGCGGCCACGACCGAGGTGCCCGACCTGCTGACCGGGCTGCGCAGGCTGCGGGTGCCGGCGCTGATCGTCGCGATCATGGGCTTCATGGTGCGCTATCTCGACGTCGTCACCGCGGAGTTGGGCCGGATGCTGGTGGCGATGCGCTCGCGCGGTTGCGACCCGCGATCTCCGCGCCACTGGCCGGCCCTGGCGCGTGGTCTCGCGGCACTGTTTATCCGCGCCTACGAGCGTGGCGAGCGGGTCCACCTGGCGATGCTCGCCCGCGGGTATGACGGGCGGCTGAGCTCGTGAGCACTCCCGTGCTGGACGTGCGCGGCCTCGCCTTCGCCTACCCCGACGGGCATCAGGCGTTGTTTGGCGTGGACTTGCATGTGCATCGCGGCGAGCGGGTGGCGCTGCTTGGTCCCAACGGCGCCGGCAAGACGACTCTCGTGCTCCACCTCAACGGCATCCTCACCGCGGGCGCCGGCTCGGTCGCCGTCAGCGGCCTGCCGGTGGCGAAGGAGCATCTTGGCGAGATCCGACGGCGCGTGGGCATCGTCTTTCAGGACCCGGACGACCAGTTGTTCATGCCGACCGTCCGCCAAGACGTCGCGTTTGGGCCGGCCAATCTGGGCCTCAGCGGAGCCGCGCTCGATGCACGCGTGCTGCACGCCCTGGACCTCGTCGGGATGGGGGAGTTTGTCGACCGGGCGCCCCATCACCTCTCCTTCGGGCAGCGGCGGCGCGTGGCGGTCGCCACCGTGCTGGCGATGGAGCCGGAGATCCTGGTCCTGGACGAGCCGTCGTCCAATCTCGACCCCGCCTCTCGTCGAGAGTTGGCCGACATCCTGCGCTCCCTCGACGTCACCGTGCTGATGGTGACCCATGACCTGCCCTACGCAATGGAGTTGTGTCCGCGGTCGGTGATCCTGCACGACGGCAGTGTGGTCGCCGACGGGGCCACCTATGACCTGCTCACCGATCCGGTCCTGATGGCCCGGCACCGCTTGGAACTGCCCTACGGCTTCGTTCCTCCGGTTGATAACCTGCCCAGGTGACCAACGACATGTCCTCGCTCGAGCGCGAGATGGAGCAGACCAGGGATCGGCTGGCGTCGACGATCGACGAGTTGGTGCATCGGGCTAGCCCCAAGACCATCGCCGGCCGGCAGGCCGACTCGGCGAAGTCGTTCTTCATCGACAGGTCGGGAGCGCCGCGCAAGGACAACATCGGCAAGGTCGTGGGCGGCGTGGTCGGCTTTGTCGTCCTGCTCGCGGTCATCCGCCGGCTCACTCGCTGATCTGCGCGGAGCAGTGAGCGACAAGACCCCGATCAAGATGCTGCACGACCGCATCTTGGTGGACCTCGATCGCGAGGCCGGCGAGCGGCGCTCCTCGGGCGGGATCGTGATCCCGGCGACAGCGGCGATGGGCGCCCGGCGCCTGACCTGGGCCCGCGTCGTCGCCACCGGACCTCATGCCCGCTCGGTCGAGAAGGGCGATCGGGTGCTCTTCGACACCGAAGACAAGGCCGAGGTCGAGGTAAACGGCGAGATCTACGTCGTCATGCGCGAGCGCGATATCCATGCGGTGGCCGCCGACCGACTCGGTGACTCGGCCACGGGTCTCTATCTGTAGGGGGAGACCTCTCTGGCTTCCGGGCGCCGTCGGTGGGGCCAGCGCATCGTTTGTGAGCTTTCGGTGAAGGCCGGGCCGATCGGCGGCTGGGACGCCTAGGGTCACGGCATGCAGCGGGTGGTGTGGCTCCTCCTCGTCCTGCTGATTGCCGCGGGCGCGGCGGTGACCGCGCGGCATACGACTGAAGGAGGCGGAGCCGAGCGCTACCGCTACTACCGGGTCGAACACGGCCTCGCTCGGATCGGTGAAGACGCCGACTGGAGGGGCCGCCCGAAGCTTGAGGTGAGCTGGAAGCTGGGGGATTCGGAGCGGTGGTCACCGGCGACCCAAGCGCTCGTCGTCGGGCGGGACTGGTCGATCTCCTACGCCGTGCGCGTGAGTCAGGACACCGTGGCGATCATGGTGACGTCGGTGCCGTGGCCCATCGATGACGAGGAGCCCAGCACGCCCAATCGGGCCGAGCGTCCGCGCCGAGCTCTGGCGGTGTGTACGCCGTCCGGCTGCACGGGCGGCCAGGAGTGGGTCTTGCGCCGCCAACTTCCGCGGCGCGAAGGCGTCACCAGCGCGCGCGGCCGCCCCCAGCTCACCGCAGACGGTGACCGGGCACTTATTCCACTCTCACCCGGCGAGATTGCGCTCTGGGACGGTCGGTCCATCAGCCGCCAGCGCGTGCCCGTCGCGGAGGGTCAGCGGGTGAGCGACATGCTGCTCACTCCGGGGGGCCAGTTGCGGGTGCTCGCGGGTGCTCGGACGGAGAGTGGCTGCCGCGTCACGCTCCTCACCGGTGACTTCCCGGCCGCAGGGGAGGCGCTCACTCTGCGGGAATCGCTCGATCTGGGGGACCGGCTGGGTCGGTGGTGTCCGGGGACGATCGACTCCTTCGCCGAGGACTACGTCGTGATCGACGGCGAGACCGACCACCCGGCGTTCGCTCACCTAGTCGGGAGCGCTTGGCGACGTGTCGACGACGACCCGAGCGGGCGGATGAGATTTGTGCCGCGGGAGGGGCGAGTCGCCAAGGGGCAGGTGATTCGCGACGGCTTTTGGCATTGGCGCGAGGCGGTGGTCGGATCGCCCGATGGCCGGCGGATGTATGTGCAGTTCCACTACCCCGGGGAGTCGACGTGGCGCACCCCGACGCTGGTGGGCACCGCCCCACCGGGTTGGGACTGCTTTGAGATCGGTGGCACGCCCAACGTGGCGGACGACCCGTTTTATATCAGCCTGCGGTGCCGCCGGGGTGGTCCCAGTGGGACGTACCGCGCGCTCAACGCGATGACTGAGGACGGTGAGACTTGGCACAGCTTGTGGGGAACGGACCTTCCTCACGTGCGGTTCAACAGCATCGATCAGATGGTGTTTCCGGGCGACCCGTCCAGCGGGACCGTGGATCACGAGTGGACCGCGGCGGAGGGCTGGCACCCGCTGCGAGCCCGGGAGTTCAGCGAAGAGCGTGAGGGACCGTGAAGCCGATTCGAGCCGTGACGACCGGATGGTCGGTGGTGCGGCGGATCTTCTTGGTGCGCAGCGAGGCGTAGTCGCTGAAGGCGACGCCGGCCGTGCCCATCACCCAATCAATGCCGATGGGCTGCGGGGGAGGAGTGCAGCGCGTGGCCGTGGCGCGGCCGCCGTTGGCGGCATACAACCTGGCCGGGTAGGCCATCGTGCAGTAGGCCGTCTCGCGCTCGTTGAAGTCGCCGGTCACGATCACCGGGAAGGCGGGGGCGGCAACTCGCAGCGCGTTGATCTTGGCGATCTCCAGGCGCATGGCCTCCTTGCGCCAACGCGATTGGTCGCCCTCAGCGCGGGTGCTGGCGGGGTTGTGCACGTTCATCACGTAGACCATCTGGCGCGTGGCGTTGTGCTGCAGTAGCACGATCGGCATCTGCCGGATCCGGCCGTCGAAGTAGGGGATCGACTGGGTCGTGGCCTCGACGAGCGTCCAGACGTCGTTGCGCCACCCGATGCTGTTTTCGCCGTCCGCAGCGGTCATCGAGACGCCGGGGTAGAGGCTCCATGTTGTGCCGCGCAGCCGCAGGAACTCGGTGGCCTGGATGCGCTGCATCTCCTGGAAGCCGATCAGGTCCAGCGCCTGCCGGTCGATGATCTGAACCGTGCGTCCCATCCGCTCGATGCTGTCGCCCATCGTGCGCGCACGGCGGCCGGAGATCGTGTGGGAGTGCCCGAGGATGTTGAAGCTGGCGACCTTGCTGACCGGGATGCCGGAGTCATCGGCCTGCGCGGTCGGTGTACCTCCTGCGAGCACTGCTAGGCCGCTAAGCAGCAGCGACGCGGCCACGGCGGCAGCTGACCTGCGGAAGGGGACGCGGCTGGTGGGGTCAGTAGCGGGGTCAGCGGTGGGGCGAGTGACACGGAGCGAGGTGCCGACGCGAGCGCCCCAAACAGGGGGGAGACAGGCGCGCATTGCGGCTCGGGGGAAGCGCATGCGGGAAACCATAACCCACCTGACACCGGTGGGGTAGATGTGTCCAGAAGAAACTTAACGGACAGGTGTGACAGAAGTGAGCATTGTTTCCGGCGTGTCGCAAGTGGCGCTGAGCGGCTCTTGCTCCCCCCGCCCGCCGTCTCCCGCGGCGCTGGTGCACCCCCCGCTCCCTGCGCCTCCGTCTCCCGCGGTGCTAGCGCACCCCACGACGTCTCCCGCGGGGTTGAGGCACATTTTGGGCCCGTCCAACTCCGCGGGAGTGTCTCCAACCCCGCGGAAGACGGTGGGAGCGGCTCCAACCCCGCGGGAGACGCAGCTGGGTGACGCGTCGCTGCTCGCACCGCCTCCATACGTCTCCCGCGGGGTTGAGGCACATTTTGGGGTAGCCCAACGCCGCGGAAGTGTCTCCAACCCCGCGGGAGACGGTGTGAGCGGCTCGAACCCCGCGGGAGACGTATGACGGGCAGGGCGGGGAGCGGGCGGGCGAACGGGGCTTCCAGGTGTGAGGCTCGCGCATAGGGCTGGGCACGATTTCCCGCCGTCGCTCGGCCGTTGCTAGACTGACGCCGCTTCATGCGCCATTAGCTCAATTGGCAGAGCAGCTGACTCTTAATCAGCGGGTTGTAGGTTCAAGTCCTACATGGCGTACCACGTGTGACCTCCCTTTTCTCCCCTTCTCCCTTCGCATCTCCTGCGGGGTTGGAGCTGTCCACCCCGGTCTCCCGCGGGGTTGAAGACACTTCCGCGGCGTTGGACGGGCCCAAAA
>JBAQXA010000102.1:0-4747 GCA_049299195.1 Nocardioides sp. | reverse complement strand
GGGCGACACCGTCGTCGTCTTGGAGGCGATGAAGATGGAGCAGCCCCTCAAGGCCCACAAGGCCGGCGTCGTGACCGGCCTCGCCGCCGAGATCGGCGCGACCGTCGCCAGCGGCGCCGTGATCTGCGAACTCAAGGACGCCTGAGACACTCCACGGGCGGCTACCGGTTAGATAGGCGCATGGCTCGCATCGGCAACCTCTACGGCCCCGACTTCACCTTCCTCGGCGTTCCCGCTGCCGACCTCGACGAACCGGAGTCGTTTGCCGACGCCGACGTCGTGATCCTCGGCGCACCCTTCGACGGGGGCACGTCCTACCGCTCGGGAGCGCGCTTCGGGCCCCAGGCGATCCGGAGCACCGACTACCTCCCACACGACGGTTCGCGCCCGTCCTTGGCGCTGCGCACCGACGCGCTGCAGGACCTCAAGATCGTCGACGTCGGCGACCTGGAGCTCTACTCAGGCGATATCCAGAAGTCCCTCGGCCAGATTCGCGAGGCGGTGGCGACCATCGCCAAGTCCGGCGCAATCCCGGTGATCCTCGGCGGCGACCACTCGGTCACCTACTCCGATGCCTCCGGCGTGGCCGACCACCTCGGCCAGGGCCGGGTCAGCCTGATCCACTTCGACGCCCACGCCGACACCGGCGACATGGAGTTCGGCTCCCTGTGGGGCCACGGCCAGCCGATGCGCCGGCTGATCGAGTCCGGCGCGGTCCGCGGAGACCGCTTCCTCCAGCTGGGCCTGCGCGGCTACTGGCCCGGTCCGCCGACCCTTGACTGGATGGCCGCGCAGCAGATGCGCTCCTACGAGATGACCGAAATCGTCCATCGCGGCTTCAACGAGTGCCTCACCGAGGCATTCGCGATCGCCACCGATGATGTCGACGGCGTCTTCCTTTCTGTCGATATCGACGTGTGCGATCCGAGCCACGCGCCGGGCACGGGCACGCCAGAGCCGGGCGGCATCAGCGCCCGCCAACTCCTCGACGCCGTCCGCCGGATCTGCCTCGAGCTCCCCGTCGCGGGAGTCGACATCGTCGAGGTCTCCCCGCCGTACGACCACGCCGACATCACCGCCGCCCTCGGCAACCGGGTGGTCCTCGAAGCCCTCTCCGCGATCGCCCGCAGACGGTATGACGCGGCGCACGGCACGCGGTGGGACCCGGCGCAGCCGCTACTCTCAAACCGCGTGGCGCCCGTGCCCGAGGGCACGATCCGCTCTCATGAGCACGGCCACCAGCACTGACACCTAACCGCCCGGGGGGGCCATGTCTTCGCTTGTCTGGTCAGCTCTTGCTGCCATTTCCGCCGTCTTCGCCCTGAGTGTCGCGCCCGCACAGGCCGCGACCTGGGACACCGGCACCGTCGCGTGCGTCATCAACGACGCCCGGATCAAGGAGTCGAGCGGCATGTCGCGCTCGACCTACAAACGGAAGGTCCGCTGGGTGCACAACGACTCAGGCGACACCGCCCGCTTCTTCGCGGTCTCCAAGCGGTGCCGGGTGCGGGCCGAGATCACCGTCCGCCTGCCCAAGCCCACCGACTGGGAGGACATGGCCTCGGGCCCCGACCACACACTGTGGTTCGGCGACATCGGCGACAACGGGGCGAAGCGCCCGGAGATCTCGGTCGTGCGCGTCAAGGAGCCCAAGAAGCTGCGCAACCGCACGCTCAAGCGCCCCGTGGTCTTCCGGCTCGCCTACCCCGACGGCCCGCACAACGCCGAGGCGATGATGGTGCACCCCACGAGTGGGCGGGTCTATGTCATCACCAAGAGCCCGACGCTCGGCGGCATCTATCGGGCGCCCAAGGAGCTGAGCTCGACCGGCCTCAATGTGATGACGCGGATCGCGGACGCACCAACCGGCCTTAGCTCAGCCGACTTCGATCGGTTCGGGGAGCGCTTCTTCCTCGGGGGCTATCGCAGCATCTTCGTGTACGACGCGTTCGGCGCCGAGCCGGTCCGTGTGCCGTTCAACGACAACATCCTGTTCACCGAGGCCGCCACATGGGCACGCGGGCGCCACAAGGTGTTGGTGACCGGGGAAAAGGTAGGCCGTCCGATCTGGCGTCTGAAGGAGCTAGCCTGACGCCATGTTCTCCAAGGTCCTTGTCGCCAACCGCGGCGAGATCGCGATCCGCGCCTTCCGGGCGGCCTACGAACTCGGGGCTAAGACGGTCGCCGTCTTCCCCTACGAGGACCGCTGGTCCGAGCATCGGCTGAAGGCCGACGAGGCCTACCTGATCGGCGAGCGCGGCCACCCGGTGCGCGCCTACCTCGACCCGCACGCGATCGTCGAGGTGGCGCTGCGCGCGGGCGCCGACGCGATCTATCCCGGCTACGGCTTCCTGTCGGAGAACCCGGCGCTGGCCGAGGCGTGCGCGAGCGCAGGCATCACGTTTGTCGGCCCGTCGTCGGAGGTGTTGAAGCTCACCGGCAACAAGGCGCGCGCCATCGCCGCCGCCAAGGCGGCGGGTGTCCCCACTCTGGCGAGCGTCGCACCCGGCACCGACGTCGAGACGTTGTATGCCGCGGCGCAGGCGCTGCCCTACCCGCTCTTCGTCAAGGCGGTGGCCGGGGGCGGCGGTCGCGGCATGCGTCGGGTCGATGAGCCGGCCAGCCTGCGCGAGGCGATCGAGACCTGCATGCGGGAGGCCGAGGGCGCCTTCGGAGATCCCACCGTCTTTATCGAGCAGGCGGTGGTCGACCCGCGCCACATCGAGGTGCAGATCCTGGCCGACGCGGGCGGCGCGGCGATCCACCTCTTCGAGCGCGACTGCTCGGTGCAGCGGCGGCACCAGAAGGTCGTCGAGATTGCGCCCGCGCCCAACCTCGACCCGGCGGTCCGCGACCGGATCTGCGCCGACGCGGTGCGGCTGGCCCGCGAGATCGGCTACTGCAACGCCGGCACGGTCGAGTTCTTGATGAACCCCGCGGGCGACTTCGTCTTCATCGAGATGAACCCCCGCATCCAGGTCGAGCACACCGTCACCGAGGAGGTCACCGACGTCGATCTGGTGCAGTCGCAACTGCGGATCGCTGCGGGCGAAAGTCTCGCCGACCTGGGGTTGACCCAGGACTCGATCGTGCTCCGCGGGGCAGCCCTGCAGTGCCGGATCACGACCGAGGATCCGGCCAACGGCTTCCGGCCCGACACGGGCAAGATCACGACGTACCGCTCCCCCGGCGGAGCCGGGGTGCGCCTCGACGGTGGCACGACCTACACCGGCGCCGAGGTCAGCCCCCACTTCGACTCGATGCTGGCGAAGCTGACCTGCCGCGGCCGCACCTTTGAGAAGGCCGTCGAGCGGGCGCGCCGCGCGGTCGCCGAGTTCCGGATCCGCGGGGTCTCCACCAACATCGCGTTCTTGCAGGCGGTGCTCGACGATCCCGACTTCGTCGCCGGCAACGTGACCACGTCGTTCATCGAGACCCACCCGCAGTTGCTCACCGCGCGCGCCTCGGGCGACCGCGGCACCAAGCTGCTCAACTACCTCGCCGATGTCACCGTCAACCAACCGCACGGGCCGGCCCCGATCAGCATCGATCCCCGCGACAAGCTGCCCAGGCTTCCCGCTGGTGCTCCGCCCGCCGGGTCGCGCCAAGCGCTGCTGGAGTTCGGGCCGGAGGAGTTCGCCCGCCGGCTGCGCGCGGCCAACGAGGTGGCCGTCACCGACACCACCTTCCGTGATGCCCACCAGAGCCTGCTCGCGACGCGGGTGCGCACCCGCGACCTGCTGGCCGTGGCCGGGCACGTCTCGCACCTGACCCCGCAGTTGTGGTCGTTGGAGGCGTGGGGCGGCGCGACCTATGACGTGGGGCTGCGCTTCCTGGCCGAGGACCCGTGGGATCGGCTCGCCGCCCTGCGCGAGGCGGTGCCCAATATCTGCCTCCAGATGCTTCTGCGCGGGCGCAACACGGTCGGCTACACGCCGTACCCCACCGAGGTGACCGACGGGTTCGTCGCCGAGGCGGTCGCGAGCGGCCTCGACGTCTTCCGGATCTTCGACGCGCTCAACGACGTCTCGCAGATGAAGCCGGCGATCGACGCCGTCCGGGCCACCGGCACGGCGGTGGCCGAGGTGGCTCTGTGCTACACCGGCGACCTGTCCAACCCGGCCGAAAAGCTCTACACCCTCGACTACTACCTGCGGCTGGCCGAGCGCATCGTCGACGCGGGCGCCCATGTGTTGGCGATCAAGGACATGGCTGGGCTGCTGCGCGCTCCGGCCGCGCGCACCCTCGTCACGGCGCTGCGGGAGCGCTTCGATCTGCCCGTGCATCTGCACACCCACGACACGCCCGGCGGCCAGTTGGCGACGCTGCTTGCGGCCATCGACGCAGGTGTCGACGCGGTCGACGCGGCCACCGCGTCCATGTCCGGCACGACCTCGCAGCCGGCGCTCTCGGCGCTGGTCTCGGCGACCGACTTCTCCGCGCGCACCACCGGCCTCTCGCTCGACGCGGTTTGTTCGCTGGAGCCCTATTGGGAGGCCACCCGGCGGGTCTATGCGCCCTTCGAGTCGGGGCTCCCGGCGCCGACCGGCCGCGTCTACACCCACGAGATCCCGGGCGGTCAGCTCTCCAATCTGCGCCAGCAGGCGATCGCGCTCGGCCTCGGGGAGAAGTTTGAGCAGATCGAGGACATGTATGCCGCGGCCAACGACATCTTGGGCAACATCGTCAAGGTGACGCCCTCCTCCAAGGTGGTCGGTGACCTGGCGCTGCACCTGGTGGCCGTGGG
>JBAQXA010000101.1:0-1551 GCA_049299195.1 Nocardioides sp. | reverse complement strand
GAGGCTTCCAGGCTCTCGGTGCGGTCTTGGTAGCGCTCTCGGTCACCGCGGTCCAGCGCGACCGCGCGCAGCTCGTCGGGCGCCTCCTGCAGGATCGCGAGGAGGTCGGGGAGCGACGGCACGCCCTCCAGCCGGTCGTCGAGCAGGCGTAGGGCGCGATCGACGATCGTCATCTCGTGGTCAGTGGGCTGGCCGTGCCGCGCGATCGTGATGAGCGCCGAGACGATCGTCAGCCGGCGGGTGGCCGCGTCGTTGAGGACGCGCGCCCGAGCCGAGGCTGGCAGCCGAGCAGCGGCGACGCGCGCCTCGCCCGGGTCGAGCACGTTGAGTGAGCCGCGGCCCTGGCCGAGCTGGATGACCTGGCCCCCGAGTGCCCGGATGAGGTTGACGTAGTCCGGGCGCAGGTCGCCGAGCACGAGCGGGAGCACCCCGTAACCAGCGAGGCCTGTGCACCATCGCCGCACGAGGGTCGACTTGCCCAAGCCCGGCTTGCCGAGGACGAAGGCAGACGGGTTGGAGATGAGTATGGCGCGCTGGAACCAGCTGATCGGGTCGCAGCACACCGTGGTGCTCGTGTGCGCGTGGCGCCCGATCGGGACACCCACTGACGGTGCGCCGGTCCCGGCCGCAAAGGGCCACAGCCCGCAGACCTGCACCGTGGTTCCGCGGAACTCGTCGGCTGGCTGGACGACACGGGAGTACCCGCCGCCAGCAGCGCGCACCCCGCGCATACCGCCCTTCGGTGAGTGGTTCTTCACCGTGCGCCGCTCGACCCGAGCCTCCGCCGGCGCCGCGTCCCGGGGCGTCACAGCCGCCCGCTCAGCTCGGCGGGGACCTTCAGATGCCGGGGCAGGACCAGGCCCAGCGGCAAGGCCGCGGCGAAGGCCGAGTCCTGAGAGCCGTAGACCGGTCGCAGCCGTAGCCTGGCCGTCGCGCCGAGGTTCTCGACGGCTGCCTGCGCGTCGGCCAGGCGATCCTGGCTCGTCACCGTTGCGGTGACGAGAAGCCCGAAGTTCACCAACCCCGCGCCGGACGCCTCCTCGTGCGCGGTGGCCTCGGCGGCTCGCTCCGCAGCCTTGCTGCGGGCCGTGGGCCGCTCGGACGTCGAGGCGAGGAACGCGGCGGTGCGCAGGTCGGCCTCGACGAGCGCTGCCGTGCGCGCCGAGTCGATCGGGCGATAGAGCAGGGTCACCCGCTTCCGGTCGATGTCGCGGTGCGGTGAGAGCAGCCGAGCCAGGATGCTCGACTGGACGTTGCCGCGAGGCGGCACGGTCATCGACCAGGTGCACGACACCGCGTCGTCGTGCCGGTAGTGGTCCCACTCTGCGACGTGCGCCGCCGGCCCGACCTCGTTCCACAGGAGCTCGGGCGTCTCGCCTGCGGCGTATGCCTCGTGCATCCGCGTGGCAGACGAGATGCTGTATGCCGACCGGATCGTCTCGCAGAGCTCCTGTGCCGTCATTGGTCGGGCTGCACCGGCACCGGCCGACGTCAGGCCGGCAGCCAGATGCGGGAGCCGCGCCGCCAGGTCACGCGCGACCTCTTCGGCCT
>JBAQXA010000100.1:0-2631 GCA_049299195.1 Nocardioides sp. | reverse complement strand
GTGCTGCCTCCCGAGCCGCTCTATCTGCGGCGGCCCGACGCGGCCACGCCAGGTGCCCCCAAGCCGGTCTCGTGATCCTGCTCGCGACGGCCGAGGACCTGCCGCGCCTCGTCGAGCTCGACGGCGTACTCCTGGGCGGCGAAGCGTGGAGCGCGGCCAGCTGGGAGGCCGAACTGGCCTCCCCCAACCGCCGAGTCTTGGTCGCTCAAGACGACGTCGGCGCGATCGTGGGGTTTGCCGACTGGCTGCTGGGCGATGTGCTGGAGCTGCTGCGGATCGGGGTGTCGTCGACCCATCAGCGCCGGGGCGTCGCGGGGAGCCTTCTCGACGCCGGGGTGCTCCTCGGGCGCGAAGCCGGGCTCGACAGGGTGTTCCTCGAAGTCAGCGCCGACAACGCCGCCGCGGTGGGCTTCTATCGCGCGCACCAGTTCGTCACCATCGACCGACGCCCGCGCTATTACCGCGATGGGTCCGACGCCTTGGTGATGGAGCGGCTGCTCGAGTAGGCGGACGGCATACGCCCGCCAGGCCTGGAATAAGTGCCCGCTCACCGTCAATCGGGGTTGAAGTAGGCTCCCCGCGTGGGTGAGCCGCTCGTCTTGGGGATCGAGACCTCGTGTGATGAGACCGGGGTCGGCATCGTGCGCGGCCACACCTTGCTCGCCGATGCGATCGCCTCCAGCGTTGATGAACACGCCCGCTTCGGCGGGGTGGTGCCCGAAGTCGCTTCGCGCGCCCACCTCGAGGCGATGGTCCCCACCATCGAACGCGCCTGCATCACCGCCGGGATCCACCTCGACGACGTCGATGCCATCGCCGTGACCAGCGGCCCCGGCCTGGTCGGGGCACTGCTGGTCGGTGTCGGCGCGGCCAAGGCGCTCGCCGTCGGCCTCGGCAAGCCGCTGTATGGCGTCAACCACCTCGCCGCCCATGTCGCCGTCGATCAGCTCGAGCATGGTCCGTTGCCCGAGCCATGCCTGGCGATGCTGGTCAGCGGGGGCCACTCCTCGCTGCTGCGGGTCACCGATGTGACGCGCAGTGTTGAGCCGCTCGGAGCCACCATCGATGACGCGGCGGGGGAGGCCTTCGACAAGGTGGCGCGGCTGCTCGGCCTGCCGTTCCCCGGGGGACCCCACATCGACCGCGCCGCGCGGGAGGGGTCGGTCACCATCGACTTCCCCCGAGGGCTCAGCAGCCGCCGCGACCTGGAGCGGCACCGCTTCGACTTCTCCTTCTCCGGCCTCAAGACCGCGGTAGCCCGCTGGGTGGAGGCCAAGCAGCGCGCGGGGGAGGCCGTCCCGGTCGCCGAGGTCGCGGCTTCCTTCCAGGAGGCCGTGTGCGACGTACTCGTCCGCAAGGCCCTCGACGCCGCGACCTCCGAGTGCATCGAAGACCTGCTGATCGGCGGGGGAGTGGCGGCCAACTCCCGGCTGCGAGTGCTTGCCGAGGAGCGCGCGGCTGCGGTCGGCATCCGAGTGCGGGTGCCCCGGCCGGGGCTCTGCACCGACAACGGCGCGATGGTCGCGGCCCTCGGTGCCGAGTTGGTACGCCGCGGACACGCGCCCTCCGCGCTCGACCTACCGGGCGACTCCTCGATGCCGGTCACCACGATCGTCGCCTGACGCTGAATGTGTAGTTTTTCGGCAGCATCTGCTTGAAAAGGACACATTCAGCGTCAGGGTGGCGATCAGCCGACCGCGAGCAGCACGCGGGTCCCCTCGGGCAGGCGGGTCCCGTCGATCAGCTCGGCGGAGCCGTCCATCCGCAGGCGCACCACGGCGTTCTCGCCCGTGGGCGGGTCTACCACGTGAGCGATTAGCGCGTCGTCGGACTCCCACATCGTCGTGGTGAAGGTCACCGAGCGGCGGGTCGACGGCCAGCTACGCACCGGCGTGCCGTCGGCCGCATCCAAGACGCTGATGTCGCCATAGCCGAGGCCGTCGAAGTAGGCCGGCAGGCCCAGCACGCGCTGGGAGTCGGGCGAGATGGCGGCCAGGGTGTAGTCGCAGGTCTCCCACTGCTTCTCACCGCTCAGCGCAAACCACGCGCTGCAGCTGCCGTCGTCGCTGGCCGAGATCAGCGCGTCGTACACCAGGTCGCCGAGATCGGCGATCCGGAGCCGACCCGCAAGCTCGGTGGCGCCGTCGGTGGCGATCACCTGTGCGGGCTGGCCGCTGGGTCCGTCGTTGCGGATGTAGACGGCGCACTCGCGACCCCCGGAGCACGAACCGGTGCCGCCGACTGCGGTCACGGTGAAGGGGCCCTTGCCCGACACCTGCCCCCACTCGATGACCTCACCCGCGGCGTTGGCGACCGCCACCTTGCCGTCGAGATCAACCCAGGCGGCGAGGGTGCCATCGGTGGAGCTGGCGAACATGCCCGCGGCCGGCCACGGATCGCTGAGCTCGCCGGAGGCCTCCATCACGAAGTTGCGGTAGCCGTCGAGATCGGCGGTCTGCACGATCCAGCGCTCACCGAGCGGTGCGAAGGCGACCACTTGTTCATCCGCGGGGAGGGACACAGTCGTTTCGTCGGGGGCATGGATGGTGCCACCCATGCCGTCCAGCGGAATCTCGGCCCAGGCTGCCCCCAAGGCCCCGCCAAGGGGCAACTTGTCGAGCAGCACCGGGT
>JBAQXA010000099.1:0-6694 GCA_049299195.1 Nocardioides sp. | reverse complement strand
CGCACCACCCTGCGCGAGCCCAGCAGGGCGACCGCGGCCGCGCCCACCTCGGCTGGGGAGTAGAGCGAGCCCCCCGCAAAGATGAGCGCCTTGGCTTCGCCGGTCGCGGACATGTCGGCGACCATGCGCGTGTCGACCCCATCGGGACAGAGCGCGTGCACGCGCACCTGGGGCGGCGTCTCGAGGTTGACCGAAGTGGCCAGCGACACGACCGCGGCCTTCGTGGCGGCATACACACTGAGTCCCGGGACGGGTCCGTGGGAGGAGAGCGATCCGGTGATCACGATGTCGCCGCCCGCGGGACCGAAGCTCTCCAGCGCGGCTCGCGTGCCCCAAATGACGCCCATCAGGTTGACCTCGACCATGGTCTGGATCTCGGTGGACGACAGCGCCATCAACGAACCGTCGTGACCAACCCCGGCGTTGTTGAACCAGGCCACGATCGGTCCGTATGCCGCCGCGGCGCGGGCGAGTTCGGCGTGACTGCTCTCCTCCCGCACGTCTTGGGCAATCCCCGCGACGGCACCGATCTCGCGAGCAGTGGCCGCCGCGAGGTCCCCCTCAAGATCGGAGAGCACCACGGTCAGCCCGCGGGCAACGGCGGCCTCGGCAATGCCCCGGCCGATGCCTCGCGCACCGCCGGTCACGACCGCCACGCCCGAGAGTTGCCGGTTGGCCCGGCCACGCCGAAGCGGCCAGCGGCCCGCCGAGTGATCCCTGCTCGCAACCATGCGGCGAATCCTGCCACCGACAGCCTCGGCGTGCCGGGCGCAGTCCCTCGGGCCGGCCACCAGTTCGGCCCGGACGAGCAGCGGCATACCGTCAGCGTGCGACACGCCCATTCGAACAAATGTTTGAAACCGGTGCACGGGTGTTCTAGCGTGACGAGCGGACGCCCTCACGGGTTGCGCGGCGCGAGCAGTCCCACGACTCACGCCCGCAACTACGCCGCTCCCGGCGGCGCAGGGCTGCTGACCGACGAGTTTGGAGGAGTCTGCGATGGCCAAGACCACGCCCACCGTGCGGGAGTTTCCCGATGGCCCGCCCGACGCGACGGGGCTGACCCCGCGGCAGCAACGTGTCCTCAACTACATCAAGGACGTCTTGGAGTTCAAGGGATACCCGCCCTCGATGCGCGAGATCGGCGAGGCCGTCGGCCTGACGAGTTCTTCGTCGGTCGCCCATCAACTGCGCACGCTGGAGGAGAAGGGATTCCTGCGCCGCGATCCCCACCGGCCCCGTGCGCTTGAGGTGTTCCTGCCTGAAGTGATGGCCGCGCGGCGCTCCATCAGCGCCGCCGACGACAGCGGTTTTGACGAGACCGGGGTGGGCGACGCGCTCCCGACCGCCTCCTATGTGCCGGTTGTCGGTCGGATCGCGGCCGGTGGCCCCATCCTGGCCGAGGAGCGGATCGAGGAGATCTTCCCCTTGCCCAAGCAGTTGGTGGGCGACGGCACCCTCTTCCTCCTCGAGGTCTCCGGCGACTCGATGATCGACGCCGCGATCTGCAACGGCGACTATGTCGTGATCCGGCAGCAGCCGACCGCCAACAACGGCGAGATCGTGGCGGCCATGATCGATGGCGAGGCCACGGTCAAGACCTTCCAGCGGCGCAACGGCCAGGTGTGGCTGCTGCCCCACAACGACGCCTACGACCCCATCGACGGCACGCACGCCACGATCCTCGGCAAGGTCACCGCGGTCCTGCGCCGAGTCTGATCTGCTGGACCGCGCTACGTTGGGGTGGTGACGCTGCCCACGCCCCACTTTGAGCTACGCCAAAACGGCTACGCCTTCGCCGAGGTCGACCAGTTCATCGGCATGCTGCTGGAGGCTGATCAAGCCGGCAAGATCATCGATCCCCGCTCGATCCAAGCGGTGCGGTTCTCCCTCACCACCGCCCAGGGGTACGCCGTTTCAGATGTCGACGCCTGGCTCAACAGCGTGGCGCAGGCTCTGGCGCAACGGAGCGGCCGACCGCCGGCAACGCGGACGCAACGGCCACCCCAACGACCTGCGCAGCAGGCTCAGCGGCCGCCGGTGGCACAGCCGCCCGTCACGGCTCGCCCGACGCCTGCCCCCTATGAGGAAGTCGAGAAGGGCTTCGACCTGCCCAAAGAGCTGGCCGTCGGGCCGCTCAGCCTTGGGTTGGGTGGCCGCAGCGCTGCCGAGCTGGATCCGGGTCGCAACGCCGTGCAAGAGCTTCCCTCGACTCCGCCGTGGGCCTCGCTCATCGTGCTCATCGGCCTAGCCGGCCTGATCGCCTTCTTCGTCTACAGCCTCATCACCGGCTGAATCGCCCGCCCCCGCTGAGCCGATTGTCCCCGCGAGGCGTTGGAGCGCTCCGCCCACGAGTTCTCGATCGGTTGTCGACCACATCGGCGGCAGGCTCGCGCGCAGGAAGCTGCCGTAGCGGGCGGTGACGAGCCGTGGGTCGAGGACGGCAACAACACCCCGGTCCGACGTCGTGCGGATCAGCCGCCCCGCGCCCTGGGCCAACAGCAGCGCCGCGTGCGTTGCGGAGACCTGCATGAAGCCATTGCCGCCGGACGCATCGGCCGCCCGCGCTCGCGCCGACATCAGCGGGTCGTCGGGCCGCGGGAAGGGCACTCGGTCAATCAGCACGAGGCGGCAGGTCGCCCCCGGGACGTCGAGGCCCTGCCACAGCGACAGCGTCCCGAAGAGACTGGTGTAGGGATCGGCGACAAACTGCTTGGCCAGCTCGGGCAGCTGCGCGTCACCCTGAGCGAGGGTGGTCAGGTGCGGTAGTCGGCGGCGTACCTCCTCAGCGGCGGCTTCTGCCGCACGACGCGAGGAGAAAAGGCCAAGCGTGCCCCCTTGAGCGGCGTCGACGAGGCCGACAATCTCGTCCAACTGGCTCTGCCCGAGGCCGTCGCGCCCCGGCGGGGGCAGGTGCCGGGCCACGTAGAGGATCCCTTGCCGCCCGTAATCGAAGGGGGAGCCGACATCGAGCGAGCGCCAGGCGACGGGCTTGTCGGCGCCGCCGATCCCCTGCGCGGTCTCCGAGCCCGCAGCCTCGATCGCAGGGCTCCCCTTCCCCACACCCACGCCCTCTTCCTCGTCCGGCCGCAGGCCGAGGGAGGCGGCCACCGCGCCGAAGTCGCCGCCCAGTCGCAGGGTGGCGCTGGTGAAGACGACGACTCGGTCCTTGAGCAACTTCTCGCGCATCTGTCCCCAGACCCGCAGGGGCGCCACACACAGCCGGGCCGGCAACCGGTCCCCCGGCTCGGTCAACCACAACACGTCGGAGTCGGCGAAGGTGGCCATGCGCTCGGCGGTGACGAAGACCTCCTGGGCAGCCCCCCGAGCCGCGACTCGCGCGGCGTCGACAGCCTGGCCATCAGGGTCGCGCCCGATGGCTGAGACACAGCTGCGCGCGGTGTCTCGCACGATCCCCAAGACGGTGCGCAGCTCGTCGGAGGGGACGTCGATGCGTCCCGCCTCGCCCAGGCCGAGCACCGCGCCCAAGGCGTCGGCGGCCTCGCCCAAGAGTTCGGCCTCGGTGCCCTCGACGAACCGTCGCGCGCGCCGCGCTGCCCGGTCGACATCGGCGACGGAGAGCTCATCGGTGGCGGCTTGGGTCACCCGAGCGGTCAGCTCGTGGGCTTCGTCGACCACGACAGCGGCGTAGTCGGGGATCATCGGGATCCCCTCGATCGCGTCGATCGACAGCAGCGAATGGTTGGTCACGATCAGTTGGGAGGCGTGCGCGCGCTCCTTGGCCCGCTCGGCGAAGCATTCGACACCGAAGGGGCAGTTGGTCGCCCCCAGACACTCCCGGTGGGTGACGCTGACCTGCCGCCAGGAGCGCTCGGTATGCCGTGGCGCGTTGTCACGCTCGCCGCTCGCGCCCGCACCGGCCTGCTCCTCGGCCCAGGTGCGCAGCTTGAGGACTTCCTTGCCGAGTGGGCTGCCCCGGGAGGAGGGAGCATCGACGTCGACCAGGATCCCCTGCTCCTCATCGGGCACGCCCTCGCGAATCCGGTGCAGGCAGGCGTAGTTGGAGCGCCCCTTCAACACGGCGAAGGTCGCCCGCTTGGGCAGGACCTTCTTGGTCGCCTTCACCAGAGCAGGCAGATCACGCTCGACGAGTTGGTGCTGCAGTGCGAGCGTGGCGGTCGCGATCACGACCCGCTCCTTGTGCAGCAACGCGGGCACGAGATAGGCCAGCGATTTGCCGGTCCCGGTGCCCGCCTGGACCAAGAGATGCCGTCCGCTATCGAAGGCGTCGGCCACCGCTTCGGCCATCGCGACCTGCCCGGCGCGCTCGTGTCCGCCGAGGGCGGCGACCGCGGCGGCCAGCACCTCGCGCACGCTGGGGCCGGTCGCGGTCGTCTCACTCACCCCGGAACCCTAGTGCGGAAGCCCCGCAGCACCACCCACGAACGTCGTTTTCCACAGGACCAACTGCCGGGTCCATCCGAGGGCCGGCCAGCGCGGACCGCCTATTCGTCGTCGCCCTCGGTGCGCGCGAAGAAGATCGGCACGCCCGAGCGGCATCCGACGAGCACCGACGTCTCCGCGTGATCCTCACCGGTGCCCTCAAACTTCACCACCGCGTGGCGGTACTCCTGATCGACCTCGGCGTGGAACCCAGGGTCGGAAATCACCGACACGTTCAACTCAAAGCCACGGCACTCAGCCAGGATCGTCCCCCCGGTGCCCTGCCAGGTGCGGCGCACGGACTGCCCGCCGCCGCTGCCGGGCTGCTGCGTCCCCGGGGTGTGCTGATGCTCCGAAGGGCTCGACGCGGGCGGCGACGGCGGGGCACTCGGCGTCGGTGTGACCGGTGCCGGGGGCGGGGTGGGGGTCGGAGTCGGCGACAGACGAATCGGACTCTGTTGGGGTGCCACGGTCGCCACCGGCGGAGCGGTCGGGAGGTCGGTGGCCGACGGGGTCGGGGCTTGAATCTGAGCTCCACCCGTGGGCGAGAAGTTGTCGCCGGCTCGGGAGATCACCGCCCAGACGACCGTGGAGCCGACGAGCACGACCAGCACCCAGGCGGCAACCAGTCCGAGCAGGACTCGTGAGCGAGTCATGGGTTCATCCTTCCACGCACGAGGCCAGACGAGGGCGACCGCATGGTGGCCAAGTCCGCTGCGCAGCGGGCGCGCGTGCCGCTGGCCCGCCCGCGGGCTACGGTTTGCCCATGCCCTCGGTGTTGGTAGTCGAAGACGACGACGCGATTCGCACGGCGGTGCGGCGCGGGCTCGATGAGCGCGGGTATGCCGTCGCGGTCGCCGCCACCGGATTGACCGGCCTCGAGCATGTGGTCAATCACAAGCCCGACGTCGTGCTTCTCGACCTCGGCTTGCCCGACGTCGATGGCCTCACCCTGATCTCGATGATCCGCGCGACCAGTTCGATTCCGATCATTGTCATCACCGCCCAAGACGACGACCCGACGATGGTGCGGGCGCTCGACTCCGGGGCCGATGACTACATCGTCAAACCCTTCGGCACCGACCAGGTGGCCGCTCGGATCCGGGCCGTGCTGCGCCGTGGCCGCCAGTCCGAAGCGCAGTTCGAGCCCCTGCGCGTGGGCGAGCTCGTGGTCGACGAGCGGGTCCGCAGCGCGACGCTGGCCGGTCGGACCTTGGATCTGGCCCGCAAGGAGTTCGATCTGCTGCTCGCGTTGGCGCAACGCCCCGGCGAGGTCGTCACCAAGCGCGAACTGCTCTCCGAAGTCTGGCAACAGGCCTATGGAGGTTCCGACCGCACCGTTGACGTGCATCTGTCGTGGCTGCGCCGCAAGCTGGGTGAATCTGCCGCCCAGCCGCGCTATCTCCACAGCGTTCGGGGTGTCGGCGTGCGGCTCGTCGACCCGACCCAGGAGGAACTCGCGCCTCATCGGGGCTCCTGATGCGGCGTCAGATCGCCTGGCTCGTGGTGGCCACCACGGCCACCGTCGTGATCTGCTTCGTCATCCCGCTGTGCCTGTTGGTCCGCGCCCTGGCGGAGGACCGCGCCAAAGCCGCGGCCGACCAGGAGGCCCGCAACGTGGCGATTCTGGTGGCCGGACTCAACGGCGACGACCGGCTCCCGGCGCTCATTGCCGAGCTCGACACCCGCGGGACTCCCCAGACCATGGTGCGGGGCGTCGACGGCTCCTGGCTCACGGGCAGCGATGCGGCCCTCAATAGCCGGATGAAGCGCGAAGTCGAACAGGCCGCGGCCGGGACCGGGTCGACGGTCATCGACGACGACGGGTTGCGGGTGCTGTTGCCGATCGTGATCGGCAAGAGCGGCACCGCGGTCGTGCGCACCTCGATGCCGTTGGCCGAGGTGCGGCACGGGGTCGGCCAGGCGTGGGCGTCGATCGTCGGGCTCGGTTTGGCGCTGCTGGCCTTGGCGCTCGGGCTGGCGTTTTGGATGGGTCGCCGCGTGAGTGCGCCGCTGCTGACGGTGGCTGCGGTGGCCCACGAACTCCGCGAAGGACACCTGTCGGCGCGGGCCCAGGTCGAGGGGCCCCCCGAGACCCAAGAGCTCGCTCAGGCCCTCAACGGACTGGCCGAGCGCACCGAGGAGCTTCTCGCCGCCGAGCGCGCCGCGGTCGGCGACCTGAGTCACCGGCTCCGGACGCCGGTGACGGCGCTGCGCCTGGACGTCGAGTCGGTGGAGGACCCCGAACTGGCGGGGCGACTCCAAGATCACATCGGCGGGCTGCAACGCA
>JBAQXA010000098.1:0-1888 GCA_049299195.1 Nocardioides sp. | reverse complement strand
CGCAGGTGGTCGGCCCAGCTGTCGACGTCGAAGCGAGCGGGCGTGCTTCTCATGAAGTCACGCACGATCTTCACGAAGCGCTCGGGGTGGTCGCGGTGCGGGAAGTGGCCCGCATTGCCGATGACTTCGATCCGGGCGTGCGGCGCGACGGCGGCTGCGACCTCGGCGTGCCGCGCCGGGATCACCGCGTCGTCGGCACCCCAGATCACGCACATCGGCATGTCGTCGGTCAGATAGGCCCGATCGGTCATCGTGATGATCTGACCCCGCCAGTCGACCACCGCACGCACCACGTGGGCGATCGCCGCGCGGGTGCGTGCGTCCTTGAGCGAGTCGTAGATGCGGGCGACCTCGTCGAGATCCCGGGTGCGACTGATCGGGCTGTGCGCCAGCGCCGCCATCCCGGCCATGCCGAGATGCCGGATCCCCGGCAGGGTCAACACGCCCATGATCTGGTGGAAGCCCGGGGTGGTGATGGCGCGCAACAGCGGCGTCACCTCGGGACCGAAGCCACCGGGGCCGACGAGGATCAGCCGCTCCGTCAGGGCCGGGTACTGGTAGGCGAATTGCATCGCCACTCCCCCGCCCAGGCTGTGTCCCAGGATGCTCACGCGCTCCACACCGAGCACCGTCAACAGATCGCGCATCCCGTTGGCGTAGCCGCCCACGCTGTAATCCGCGCGGGGCTTGTCGGACTGGCCGTGGCCCAAGAGATCCGGCGCGATCACGGTGAAGCGCTTGGCCAAGCCGTCGATGACCGGCTCCCACGTCGTGTGGTCGCACCCCAATCCGTGCAGCAGGAGGAGCGCCGGGCCCTTGCCCGTCATCACGAACGCACGCTTGTGCCCGTGCACGGTGCGATAGTCCACGCGATGAGCCACGACACCCCCTCGTGCTGTGTTGGTGAATCCGGGTGAACCAATCAGGCCTGGCGATCACCGGGTCGATCCTCGTCGATTGAATCAGACCACCCGACGAGACCCACGCGGACGGTCACGCTCCTGTCGACATCCGACAGATCAACTACGCTGCCGCCATGGCCGCCGCCAGCCCCACCTCCCCCGGCACCCAGACCGATCGGCATCCCGCCGCCGACGCTCTGCAGCGGGCGGTCGGCACCCTGAGCACGACCGCAATGACCCGGATGGACACCGAGATGCCCTGGTTCCGCGAACTCAGCGCGGAGGAGCGGAGTTGGGTCGGACTCATCGTCCAGGCCGGCATCCGCGGCTTCGTCGGGTGGTACCGCTCGTCGACCGCCGACCCCGAAGCCGCCGACCAGGCCTTGGCCGCCTCGGTCTTCGGAGCCGCTCCCCGGGCCCTCACGGGCACCATCTCACTGCAGCAGACCGTCGACCTGGTCCGCCTCGGGATCGACGTGGTCGAGCAAAACATCGAGCGGACGGTGCCTCCCGAGTTCGTCGCCGACACGCGCGCTGCCGTCCTCCGCTACGCCCGCGAGGTGGCGTTCGCGACCGCCGAGGTCTACGCCAACGCAGCCGAGGTCCGGGGCGCGTGGGACGCCCGTCTGGAGGCCCTCGTCGTTGACGCGGTGCTCCGCTCGGACGCCGATGAGGCGGTGCTCTCGCGGGCCAATGCGCTGGGCTGGTCGGCGGGCACGGGAGTCACCGTGGCCTTGGGCAACCTGCCGAGCGCCCGCTCGGAGACCGGACTCTTCGATGAGGTACGCCGCAGCGCCCACGCCGCCGAGATGGATGCCCTCTGCGCGGTGCAAGGGGATCGACTCGTGGTCGTCTTGGGCGGGGTGCAGGACGCCCAGCGGGCCGGTGAGGTGATCGCCGAGCACTTCGGCGAGGGACCCATCGTGATGGGGCCCGTGACCCCGGGCCTGCCCAGCGCCCACCACTCCGCCCGAGCGGTCCAGGCC